>JAOPZG010000264.1 GCA_025964215.1 Conexibacter sp. | reverse complement strand
GCGCGCGGAAGCCGTCGATGTCGACGAGCACGATGGCGGCCGACTCGCCGCGGCGCTGCGAGCCGCGCAGCGCGGCCGCGGCCGCCTCCCGGAAGGCGTCGAGCGTCAGGACGCCGGCGCGGCGGTCCTTGCGCAGGTACTCGTTGCGCTCGGACTCGAGGGCGGCCACCCGGGCGTGCGTCGTGCGCAGCTCGTCGCGGAGGCGGCGGGTCTCGGAGAAGGGCCGCTTGGCCCAGTCGAGTCCGTCCTTCTTCAGATCGCGTGGTGCCGACACCCGGTTCGTGTCGACACGCGCGTGCCCGGCCTCGTGCGCGGCGACGCATGAGTGGACGGATCGCGGAGCGGCGCGGGGGAGGACATCCGAGGCGGGCCGCAGAATGCAGTCCTCTGTGACCAACGTCCTCGGCATCGATCCCGGCCTCGCCAACACCGGCTATGGCGTGGTGGCCCGGCGCGGCATGCGCTTCGTCGCCCTCGACGGCGGCGTCGTGACGACGCGGGCCGGCGTCCCCATGGAGTCGCGCCTCGCCACGATCTTCGCGGAGGTCGACGCGCTGCTCGAGCGCCACCAGCCCGCGGCCGTCGCGCTCGAGGACCTCTTCTTCGGCCAGAACGCCCGCTCCGCCTTCGCGGTCGGCCAGGCCCGCGGCGTCGTGATGCTCGCCGCCGGCCGGCGCGGGATCCCGTGCGCCTCCTACACGCCGCAGCAGGTCAAGCAGGCGGTCTGCGGGACCGGCCGCGCGGCGAAGGAGCAGGTCGCGCGGATGGTCTGCGTGATGCTCGGCCTGCCCGACGACCCCTTGCCCGACCACGCGACCGACGCGCTCGCCGTCGGCGTCTGCCACGCCAACCACGCGCCGCTGGCCGCGGTCCTGGCCGCCGCCCGATGATCGCGCTCGTCGCCGGCGAGGTCTTCGTCCGCCGCTCCGACCACGTCGTCATCGAGACGGCCTCGGGCGTCGGCTACCGCCTCGCGGTCTCGGCCGAGACGCTGCGCCAGGTCCCGGCCGCCGGCGAGACGGTCTCGCTGCTCACGCACCTCGTCGTCCGCGAGGACGCGCTCGCGCTCTACGGCTTCGCCACCGAGGAGGAGCGCGACCTCTTCCTGCTGCTGATCGGCGTCCAGTCGGTCGGGCCGAAGATGGCCCAGGCCGTGCTCTCCGGCGGCACGCCGCGCGAGCTGGTCGCGGCGCTGAGCGCCGGCGACGTCAAGCGGCTCACGGCCGTCCCCGGGATCGGCAAGCGCACGGCCGAGCGGATCATCGTGGAGCTGCGCGAGAAGGTCGGCGCCGCGACCGACGTCCCGGCCGGCGAGATCACCGTGCGCCGCGGCGACGACCCGCGCTCGCTCGCCCGCGAGGGCCTCGTCGAGCTCGGCTTCACGCTCGAGGAGGCCGAGCGGCTGCTCGCCGAGGCCACCGGCGAGACGCCCGAGGACCTCTTGCAGCAGGCGCTGCGGGCGGCGCGCGCATGAGCGGGCTGCGGATCCAGACGCCGGACGAGGCCTTCGAGGACGACCACGACCTCGACCGCTCGCTGCGGCCCAAGACGCTGGATGACTTCATCGGGCAGGACGCGCTCAAGGACCAGCTCTCGGTCTCCCTCCAGGCCGCGCGGCTGCGCGGCGAGGCGCTCGACCACGTCCTGCTCGCCGGGCCGCCCGGCCTGGGCAAGACGTCGCTGGCGCAGATCCTCGCCGCCGAGCTGGAGGTCCCGTTCGTGCAGACCGCCGGCCCGGCGCTCGAGCGCAAGGCCGACATCGCCTCGTTCCTCGGCGCGCTCGAGCCGCGCTCGGTCTTCTTCGTGGACGAGATCCACCGGCTGAGCCGCGCGCTGGAGGAGACCTTCTATCCGGCGATGGAGGACCGCAAGCTGCCGATCACGGTCGGCCAGGGAGCGGGCGCGCGCGTCATGGACGTGCCGCTGCCGCCGTTCACGCTCGTCGGCGCCACGACGCGCGCCGGGCTGCTCAGCTCGCCGCTGCGCGACCGCTTCGGCATCCAGCACCGCCTCGACACCTACGCGGGCCCGGAGCTGGCGGCAATCATCCACCGCAGCGCGCACATCCTCGGCTGCGCGATCGACGAGGGCGGCGCCGCCGCGCTGGCCCGCCGCTCGCGCGGGACGCCGCGCGTCGCCAACCGGCTGCTCAAGCGCGTTCGCGACTACGCCGACGTCCGCGGCTCCGGCGTCATCGACACCGCCGCCGCGAACGCGGCGCTCGACCTCCTGGAGATCGACGCCCTCGGCCTCGACCGCCTCGACCGCGACATCCTCTCCGCGATCTGCACCAAGTTCGACGGCGGCCCGGTCGGACTCTCCACGCTCGAGGTCACCGTCGGAGAGGAGCAGGACAAGATAGAGGACGTCTACGAGCCCTACCTGCTCCAGTGCGGCTTCCTCAAGCGCACGCCGCGCGGTCGCGTCGCGACCACCCGCGCCTACGCGCACCTCGGCCTCGAGCCGCCGGCCGAGCGCGACGCGGGCTTGTTCTAACCGCAGGGGCGCTTGCCGAGGGCGAGGCTGCGGGCCCCGCCCTTGCGCGTGATGTCGAAGCCCGTCGGGCTGCCGTCGAGGCGGACGGCGCTGCCGTTGACGGTGACGCGGGTCGAGGCGAGGCCGATGTTCATGCGGATGCGCTTGGCCCGGAAGACCTTCTTGCCGCTGAGCGTGCCGCTGAACATCGTCGTGCCGTGCGCGTTGTCGACGCAGAGGAAGGTGGGGCGGATGCTGGCGTCGACGCGGACGGTGACGCCGGTATGGCCCTTCTTCTTGGCCGCGGCCGCGGCGGCGGCCTCGCGCTTGCGCTTCAGCCGCGCGGCGCGCTTCGCCTCGGCGGCCGCGTCGTCGGTGGAGGAGGACGGCGTCGTCGTGGTCGCGGTCGGCTCGGTCGCCGTCGTCTCCGTGGCCGTCGCGGTGGTCTCCGTCGCGGTCGTCCCGGTCGTTGTCGTGGCGACCGTCGGCGTCGTCGCGGGCACGGCGCCGCTGGCCGTCGTGCCAGCCGGCAGGTTGTCGGCGACGCGATCGCCGCCCTTGTTGTCACCCAGCAGCGTCG
>JAOPZG010000237.1 GCA_025964215.1 Conexibacter sp. | reverse complement strand
TACCCGTGGATGCCCGGCCCGGCCTGGGCGGCGCTGCGGCCGCTCGCGCGTCGCGGGCCGACGTGGATCGCCCGCGGGACGCTGCCGAAGGCGGCGCGCGCGACGCTCGGGCTCTCCTGGTCGACCGCGGACGAGCTCGTCCTGCGCACGATGCTCACGAGCCTGCGGGCGAGCTGGCCGCTCGTGCCGCCGGCGCTGCGCTACCTGCCGCGGGCCCGGGCGGGGATCCGCCGCGAGGCGGCGCTCGCGGCGTAGCGCGACCCGCCGGTTTCGCCACCGCGGCGCTGCGGGCAGTCGTATCCTCGAAGGCTCAACCTAGGAGGAACGGCATGGCAGCGACGGCGGACGAGACCCGGGTCATCGACGGGGTCAAGACCCAGCTCTTCATCGGCGGGGAGTGGCGCGACGCGACGGGCGGCGCGACCCTCGACGTGGAGGACCCGGCGACGGGCGAGACGATCGCCTCCGTCGCCGACGCGACGCACGAGGACGCCGACGCGGCGCTGGCCGCGGCGACCGAGGCCTTCAAGACGTGGCGCAACGTCGCGCCGCGCGACCGCGCCGACATCCTGCGCCGCGCCTACGACCTGATCGACGCGCGCGCCGAGGAGCTCGCGTTGTTGATGACGTTGGAGATGGGCAAGCCGGTCAGCGAGTCGCTGGGCGAGATCACCTACGCCAACAACTTCCTGCGCTGGTACTCGGAGGAGGCGGTCCGGATCAACGGGCGCTTCACCGTCAACGAGACCGGCAAGGGGCGCGTGCTGACGCTGCGCCAGCCGATCGGGCCCTGCCTGTTCATCACGCCGTGGAACTTCCCGCTGGCGATGGGCACGCGCAAGATCGGCCCCGCCTTGGCGACCGGCTGCACGTGCGTGGTCAAGCCGGCCAAGCAGACGCCGCTGTCGATGCTCGCGCTGGCGCAGATCTTCGAGGAGGCCGGGCTGCCCGGCGGCGTGCTCAACGTCATCACCGCGTCGTCGTCGGGGAAGATCATGCAGCCGCTGATCGAGGACCCGCGCGTGCGGAAGATGTCGTTCACGGGCTCGACGCCGGTGGGCAAGGAGCTCATCAAGCAGTCGGCCGAGCAGGTGTTGAAGGTCTCGATGGAGCTGGGCGGCAACGCGCCGTTCCTGGTCTTCGGGGACGCCGACCTCGACGCCGCGGTCGAGGGCGCGCTGCTGGCGAAGATGCGCAACGGCGGCGAGGCGTGCACGAGCGCCAACCGCTTCCACGTCCACGAGTCGGTCGCCTCCGAGTTCGCCGACAAGCTCGCGGCGAAGATCGGCGGGCTGAAGGTCGGCCGCGGCACCGAGGACGGCATCCAGGTCGGGCCGCTGATCGACGAGGCGCAGCGCTCGAAGGTCGCCGAGCTGGTCGACGACGCGGTCGGCAAGGGCGCGCGCGTGCTGACCGGCGGGTCGCGGGTCGACGGCGCGGGCTACTTCTACGAGCCGACCGTCCTGGCCGACGTGCCGCAGAACGCCGACCTGCTCTCCGAGGAGATCTTCGGCCCGGTCGCGCCGATCACGACGTTCTCCACCGACGAGGAGGCGATCGCGGCCGCCAACGACACCGAATATGGCCTCGTCTCCTACCTCTTCACGCAGGACCTGGGCCGCGCGTTCCGGGTCATCGAGGGCCTGGAGACCGGCATGATCGGCCTCAACCAGGGCATGGTCTCCAACGCCGGCGCGCCATTCGGCGGCGTCAAGCAGTCCGGCTTCGGCCGCGAGGGCGGGCCCGAGGGACTCGACGAGTACCTGGAGACGAAGTACGTGGCGATGAACGTCGGGACCGAGCCGACAGCGCTCCAATAGGCGGTCGTTTGGAGGACACGAGGCGTCGGCGGCGAAGTCGGCTGCGCCGATGCCTCGTTTCGTGGACCTCAGCGCGCCCATCACGCCATCGCCGGCCGAGCTGCCGGAGATCCTGCGCACCGACGTCGAGTTCTCTGACCACGCGGAGGGCGCGAAGACGATCGAGGCGATGCTCGGCGTGGGGCCGGAGCTGCTGCGCGACGGCGAGGGCTGGGCGGTCGAGACGTTCACGCGGCTGGGCACCCACAACTCGACGCACGTCGACGCGCCGTACCACTACAACTCGACGATCGGCGGCGCGCCGGCCAAGCGCATCGACGAGCTGCCGTTGGACTGGTTCTTCGGGCCGGGCGTCGTGCTCGACATGACGCACAAGGCCGACGGCGACGCGATGACGGTGGACGAGGCGCGCGCCGCCCTGGCCGCCGCCGGGCATGTGCTGTCTCCCGGCGACATCGTGCTCGTGCGCACCGACCGCGATGACTTCCTCGACTCCATGGACTACATGGCGCGCGGCCCCGGCGTGAGCGTCGAGGCGACGCGCTGGCTCCACGCCCAGGGCATCCGCGTGATGGGGATCGACGCGTGGGGCTGGGACGCCCCGCTGCACCTCCAGGCCGCCGCCGCGAAGGAGGCCGGCGAGCCGGGGATCTTCTGGGCCGCGCACCAGGCCGACCTCGAGTACTGCCAGATCGAGCGCCTCTGCGCGCTGCGCGAGCTGCCCCCGACGGGCTTCACCGTGTCGGTCTTCCCGCTGCGCCTCGTGGGCGGCTCGGCCGCCCCGGCGCGCGCGGTTGCCATCATCGACGACTGAGCGATGCACCGCACCGGTCTCAAGCTCGCGGTCGCCGCTGCCCTCGTGGTGGCGATGCTGGCCGGCGGGACGGCCGTGGTGCTCGGCGCGATCGGCGCCCGGACGCAGGGCGAGGCGCTCGCGCCGCCGGCC
>JAOPZG010000232.1 GCA_025964215.1 Conexibacter sp. | reverse complement strand
CGCCGGCGGCGCGGGCGTCGCCGCGGTCGTCGTCGACGGCCACGGATCCTCCCCGGCCGCCACGACCGCGGCCGCCGCACCCGCCAGCCCCGTGGCGCAGACCACCGCCTCCACCGCCAAGGACGTGTACAACGACGCCAAGGCCTCGGTCGCCTACATCAGCGCCCAGACCAGCCAGGGCACCGCCACCGGGTCCGGCTTCGTCGTCTCCACCGACGGCAAGATCATCACCAACGAGCACGTCGTCGACGGCGCCACGTCGGTGACCGTCAAGCTCGGCACCAGCGGCAAGGCGCAGACCGCCCAGGTCCTCGGCGCCGACGCCTCCAAGGACCTCGCGCTGCTCAAGGTCGACGCGGGCTCCACGAAGCTCCCCGCGCTCTCCTTCGACGACTCCTCCGGCGTGCAGGTCGGCGACAACGTGTACGCCATCGGCAACCCCTACGGGTTGGACCACACGCTGACCAGCGGGATCGTCTCGGCGCTGAACCGCGACATCCAGGCGCCCGACGGCACGACGATCGCCGGCGCGATCCAGACCGACGCCGCGCTCAACCCGGGCAACTCCGGCGGCCCGCTGCTCGACGCGTCCGGCAAGGTGATCGGCGTCAACTCGCAGATCGCCTCGAGCGGCAGCTCGACCTCGGGCGGCGAGGCGGGCAACGTGGGCATCGGCTTCGCGATCCCGTCGAAGCTCGTGCAGGCGTTCGCGGAGAACCCGACGAGCACCGCGTCCTCGAGCGGCACGCAGGATCAGCAGGCCGACCCGTACGGTCAGCAGTCCGACCCCTACGGCCAGAGCCAGCAGGGCCAGGGCGAGGCCGTCCCGCAGCTGGTGCTGCCCGGTACCAACTGATCCACGGCGGGAGGCGACGGGTTGGTGGGCTAGGTTCAGCACCGACCCGTGACCTCGCCTCCCGCCAGCCGGCTGAGCCTCCTCCGCTCGGAGACCGTCGGGGGCCTGCTGCTCGTCGCCGCCGCGCTGATCGGCCTGGTGTGGGCCAACTCGCCCTGGGGCGACGCCTACATCTCGGTCCGCGACGCGACCGCCGGCCCCGCCGCGCTCCACCTGCACCTCTCGCTCGGCACGTGGGCGGCGGACGGGCTGCTGGCGATCTTCTTCTTCGTCGCCGGCCTCGAGCTCAAGCGCGAGCTCGTCGCCGGCGACCTGCGCGACCCGCGCCGCGCGGCGCTCCCCGTCGCCGCGGCGGTCGGCGGCGTGATCGTCCCGGCGCTCGTCTACCTGGGCGTCAACGCGCTCAGCGCGACGGGCGACGCGCGCGGCTGGGCGATCCCGAGCGCGACCGACATCGCCTTCGCGCTCGCGGTCCTGGCGATCATCAGCTCGCACCTGCCCGTGGGCCTGCGCACGTTCCTGCTGACGCTCGCGGTGGTCGACGACCTGCTCGCGATCACCATCATCGCGTTCTTCTACACCGACCACCTCGAGCTGGGGCTCTTGCTCGCCGCGGTCGTCCCGATCGCGCTCTTCGCCGTGCTCGTCCAGCGCGGCGTGGGCGCGTGGTGGCTGCTGCTCCCGCTGGCCGCGCTCGCGTGGGGGCTCGTGCACGCGTCCGGGGTCCACGCGACGGTCGCCGGGATCCTGCTGGCCTTCTGCGTCCCGGTCGCGCCGGGGACCGCCGAGCGCATCGAGCACCGCATCCGCCCGCTCTCCTCGGGCGTCGCCGTCCCGGTCTTCGCGCTGCTCTCGGCCGGCGTCGCGGTCGGCGGCTTCGGCGGCCTCGGCGACGCGCTGCGCGATCCGGTCGCGCTCGGGATCGTCGCGGGCCTGGTCCTCGGCAAGGCCGTCGGGATCACGACGGCGACGTTCCTGGTCGGGCGCTTCACGCGGGCCGAGCTCGACGCGGAGCTCGCCGGCTGGGACGTCCTCGGCCTCGGGCTGCTGGCCGGCGTCGGCTTCACGGTCTCGCTGCTGATCGGCGAGCTTGCCTTCGGCAGCGGCTCGGCGCGCGACGACCACGTCAAGGTCGGCGTGCTCGCCGGCTCGCTGGTGGCGATCGTGTCGTCCACCATCCTGCTCCGGATCCGCAACCGCGCGTACCGGGCGATCGAAGAACCCGCGAAGCCCTGACGTCGTCGTTCGGGCGGTCCGGCTCGGCGACCTGGGGCTCCCAGGGCGCGCAGACGAGCGGGCTGGCGGTCGACCGGTACGCCCAGTGATGGCCGCGGGTGCGGTGGGTCCGCACCCGCGGTTGTACTCTCGACGGTTGATGCTGACCGCGACCGACCGCAGCACCGCGCCCGTCCGGCGCGTCCGGATCCTCACCGCCGGGGGCACCATCGCCATGGTGGGCGAGGGGGGAGCGATGCCGGAGCTCGACGCCGAGGCGCTCGTCGCCTCCGTCCCGGGCCTGCAGGCCTTCCCGGACCTCGAGGCGATCACGGTCCTCAACAAGCCCTCCGCGCACCTCACGCTCGAGGACCAGCTGCGGATCTGCCGCGCCGCGCGCGACGCCTCCCGTCGCGGGATCGGCGTGGTCGTCACGCACGGCACCGACGTGCTGGAGGAGACCGCGATGCTCTGCGACGTCCTCCACGACGCCGACGCGCCGATCGTCTTCACCGGCGCGATCCGCCCGGCGAGCGCCGCCGGCGCCGACGGCCCGGCGAACCTCGTCGACGCCGTGTCGGTCGCCGCGAGCGCGCCGGCCGCCGGCATGGGCGTCCTGGTCGTCTTCGGCGGCGAGATCCACCACGCTCGCTGCGCCCGCAAGACCGACACGACTTCGCTGACCGCGTTCTCGAGCCCGCAGACCGGCCCGCTGGGGCGCGTGACCGAGGGCCAC
>JAOPZG010000223.1 GCA_025964215.1 Conexibacter sp. | reverse complement strand
CCCGATGCACAGGGAGGACCGATGACCCAGACCGACGCCGGGACCGGCGAGCAGGTCAAGGACAAGGCGACCGAGGTCGCCGGGCAGGCGCAGGAGAAGGCTCAGCAGGCCGCGGGGCAGGCGCGCGAGCAGGTGCGAACGCAGATCGATCAGCGCTCCACCGAGGCGGGCCGGAAGGTGAGCGAGCAGGGCAGCGATCTGCGGGCGGTCGGCGATCAGTTGCGCGAGCAGGGCAAGGACGGGCCGGCGAAGCTGGCCGATCAGGCGGCGCATCACGTCGAGCGTGCGGGCGGCTGGTTGAGCGAGTCCGACGCCGACAAGATCCTGCATGACGTGGAGGATGCCGCGCGCAAGAACCCGTGGGCGGTCGTGGCCGGAGGGGTCGCGCTCGGCTTCGCCGCGTCGCGGTTCCTGAAGGCCTCGAGCAGCGACCGCTACCGGGCCCGCGTGGCACAGCCCGGCGGCACGACCACGCCGCCGAACACCGCCACGCCGGACCGCGCCCTCCCGCGTCCGACGCAGCCCGGCGACGCGCCGCGGGTCGGGGAGCCGCGTTTCGCCTCGCCCGGAGCCGTGTGATGTCCGACCAGCAGCTGCGCGAGCAGCCCGTCGGCGACCTGCTCAAGCGCCTCTCGGAGGAGACGTCGACGCTGGTGCGCCAGGAGCTGGCGCTGGCCCGCGCCGAGATGACCGAGCGGGGCAAGCGCGCTGGGACGGGCGCCGGGATGCTCGGCGGCGCGGGCGTCGCCGGGCTGCTGACGCTCGGTGCGCTGACCGCGACGCTGATCGGGGTGCTCGACACCGCGATGGTGTTCTGGCTCGCCGCGCTGATCGTGACGGTCGTCTGGGCCGCCGTCGCCGGCGTCCTGGCGCTGCAGGGCAAGAGCAAGATCAACGAGGCGACGCCGCCGGCGCCGCAGACCATGGAAACCGTGAAGGAGGACGTGCGATGGGCGAAGACCCGGACATGATCCGCAAGGACATCGAGGACACCCGCGACCGGATGGGCGAGACCGTCGACGCGCTCGGCTACAAGACCGACGTCAAGGCGCGGGCCGGTGACAAGGTCGGCGCGTTGAAGGAGAAGGTGACCGGCGCCGCGCCCTCGACCGAAGACGTCAAGGGCGGTGCCAAGCAGGCCGTCGGGATCGCGCAGGAGAACCCGCTCGGCCTCGCCGTCGGCGCGGTCGCGGTCGGCTTCCTGGCCGGCATGCTGATCCCCTCGACCAAGGTCGAGGACGAGAAGCTCGGGCCGATGGCCGACCAGGTCAAGGACCAGATCAAGGACACCGGCGCCGAGGCGCTGGAGCACGGCAAGGCCGTCGCGAGCGAGACCGCCTCGGTGGCCGCCGACGCGGCGAAGTCGACGGCGCAGGAGCAGGGCCAGGCCCACGCCGACGAGCTCAAGGACACGGCGGCCGGCAACGCGCAGAGCGCACGCGAAGGCGCGACCCAGGCCTACTAGCCCGACCAGTCCTCCCGGCGACGCACGTGGCATCGCCGGGAGCGGCCGGGCACGAACTCGGCACTACCGCACCGCCGACCCGGGTAGCTCGCCGGCATGGCACCCCAGGTTCCCGAGACCGCGCGCGCCGTCGTCGGCAAGGCGCGCGAGACCTACGCGAAGATCCGCCCCGGCGACACGTCCGGGCGGCGCGCTCTCCCGATCCGCGGATCGGGCGAGGAGATCGAGGCGGCGTGGCGCGACCCGGCCGGCCGGGCCGCGGTCCTCGCCGGCCTCGCCGTCGCAGAGGCGTCGATCGACGTCGGCGAGCAGGACCGCGACTTCGGCCGCACGGTGACGCTCAGCCTCCAGCTCGAGGCGGCCGTGCCGAGCATGGCGACGCAGCTCCTCGCGGGCAAGGCGGTGCGCCGGCTCAAGGCGCTGGTGGAGACCGGCGAGGTCCCGACGACCGATCACAACCCGGCCTACCGCGCCGACGCCGGAGAGGAGGCACTGGCATGAGGGCCGTGTGCTGGATGGGCGTCAACGACCTGCAGGTCCACACCGTCCCGGACCCGCAGATCGTCAACCCGCACGACGCGATCCTCAAGGTCCGGCTCACCACGACCTGCGGCTCGGACCTGCACCTGCTCGGCGGCTACATCCCGACGATGCGCGAGGGCGACGTCATCGGCCACGAGTACATGGGCGAGGTCGTCGAGGTCGGCCCCGAGACGACCCGGCTGAAGGTCGGCGACCGGGTCGTGGTCCCGTCGTTCCTGGGCTGCAGCAAGTGCTGGTACTGCGAGCACGACTACTGGTCGTTGTGCGACAACACGCACCCCAAGCCCGAGCTCGCCGAGCCCGTGCTCGGGTACCCGACCGGCGGGATCCCGGGCTACAGCCACGCCTTCGGCGGCTACGCCGGCTCGCACGCCGAGTACATCCGCGTCCCGCACGCCGACGTCAACTGCTTCGAGATCCCCGAGGGCATCAGCGACGAGCAGGCGCTGTTCCTCTCCGACGCCGTGCCGACCGGGTACATGGGCGCCGACTTCTGCCACATCAACCCCGGCGACACCGTCGCGGTCTGGGGCTGCGGCGGCGTCGGGCTGATGGCCCAGCGCAGCGCGCTGCTCATGGGCGCCGAGCGCGTCATCGCCATCGACCGCCTGCCCGAGCGGCTCGCGCTCGCGCGCGACAAGGTCGGCTCCGAGACGATCGACTACACCGACTCCGAGAGCACGCTCGAGCAGCTGCGCGAGCTGACCGGCGGCCGTGGTCCCGATGCGTGCATCGAGGCCGTGGGCATGGAGGCGCACGGCACCGGACCGCAGTACGCCTATGACCGCGTCAAGCAGGCGCTGCATCTGGAGACCGACCGCGGCAGCTCGCTGCGCGAGGCGATCCTCGCCGTGCGCAAGGCGGGGACGCTGTCGATCCTCGGGGTCTACGGGGCGATGGACAAGTTCCCGCTCGGCGTGTTGATGAACAAGGGCATCACCGTCCGGACCGCCCAGCAGCACGGACAGCGCTACATGCCCAAGATGTTCCAGCACCTGCAGGCGGGCGAGCTGGACCCGACGTTCCTGATCACCCACCGCATGTCGCTGGAGGACGCCCCGCGCGGCTATGCGATGTTCAAGGACAAGGAGGACGGCTGCGTGCGGGCGGTGTTCGCGCCGTGAGCGGCAAGGCGGCGCTGGTCGTCGTCGACATGCTCAACCGCTACGAGCACGAGGACGCCGAGCCGTTGCGCGACGCGGTCCGGGCGGTGCTGCCGGCGATGGCCGACCTGATCGACCGGACGCGATCGGCGGGTGCGTCGCTGGTCTACGTCAACGACAACCACGGCGACTGGACGGCCGGCCGCGCCGCGATGGTCGAGTGGGCGCTCGAAGGCGAGGACCCGGCGCTCGTCGCGCCGATCGCACCGCCCCCCGACGCGCCGTTCCTGGTCAAGGCCCGCCACTCGGCGTTCTACGCCACCCAGCTCGAGTACCTGTTGCGCCAGTCAGGGGTCGACCGGCTGATCCTGGTCGGCCAGGTCACCGAGCAGTGCATCCTGTACTCGGCGCTCGACGCCTACATCCGTCACTTCCGGGTCACGGTCCCCCGCGACGCGGTGGCGCACATCGACGAGGAGCTGGGCACGGCCGCGCTGCGCATGATGGAGACCAACATGCGCGCGGACGTCGTCGACGCCGCCCAGGCGCTGGACATCCTCATCGGCTGACCGGCCGCGGCTCCCGCGCCGGCGCGAACCGGGCGTCGGCGCGGCGGCCGGCCGACGGGAGCGCCCCGGCGATGACCGCGACCTCCTCCTCGGTCTGGCCGGGCGTGAGCGCACCGCGCTGCCGCAGATGCTCGACGCGGTCGCGCATCAGCGGGCCGAGCGGGCCGTGGTGGCGGGTGACCACCTGCGGCAGGAGGCCCGCTGCGCGCAGCGCCTCGAGCGTGACGTCGATCCCGCAGATCTCGGAGTGCACGACCAGCAGCGTGCCGCCGGGGCGCAGGTGGCGCGGCGCCTCGGCGATCAGGCGGTCCAGCACGATCCGGCCGTCGCGCCCGGCGTCCCATGCGCGCTGCGGCCCGCGGGTGGGCAACCGGTCGCCGCTGGGATCGGGGACGTAGGGCGGGTTGGAGACGATCACGTCGAAGCGCTCATCGGCCAGCGTCGAGAACAGGTCGCTGCGTCGCGGCCGCACGGCCACGCCGTTGAGCCGGGCGTTCAGGCGCGCGGTGAGCACCGCGCGACGCGAGACGTCGACGGCGGTCACCTCCCGCGCCCCGGCCAGCGCGGCGGTCACGGCGAGCGCCCCGCTGCCGGTGCACACGTCCAAGACCGAGGCGCCCGGAGCGCGATCGCGCAGGGCACCGGCGAGCAGCCACGTGTCGGAGATGGGCTGGAACACACCGGGAAGCGTCGCGATCCGCATGAGCGGGGAGATATCCGGCGTGAGCTCGCGCGCAAACCTGGACACCGACGCGCTCGGCGCGGCCTTCGCCGAGGACCGGGGGCTGAGCATCGGCCTCGAGGAGGAGCTGATGCTGCTCGACCCCGAGACGCTGGACCTGGCTCCTTGCGCGCCGGCCGTCCTCGCGCGTCTGGCCGGCGACGCCCGCTTCAAGGCGGAGCTCCCGGCGGCGCAACTGGAGATCGTCGGGCGGCCGGCGCAGACCGTGCCGGAGGCGGCGGCCGAGCTTCGTCGTGCACGCCGCGATCTCGCCCGTGGGGCGGAGGGGCTCGCGCGGCCGGCCGGCGCCGGGGTCCATCCGTTCGCGTCTGGCATCGGAGTGGTCAGTCCGGGTGAGCGGTACGAGCGGATCGTCGGGGAGTTCGGTGGCGTCGTGCGCCGTCAGCTCGTCTTCGGGCTGCACGTCCACGTGGCGCTCAGCGGCCCTGATCGGGTGCTGGCCGTCTACAACGCCTTGCGCGAGCACCTGCCCGCCCTGGCGGCGCTGGCCGGTGGGTCACCGTTCTACGAAGGCCGCGACACCGGGCTGGCGTCGGTGCGGCCCAAGCTGAGCGAGCTGCTGCCCCGGCAGGGGATCCCGCCGGTGTTGGAGGACTGGGGAGCGTTCGCCCGCGCGCTCGCGTGGGGTCGTCCGGCCGGCGCCTTCGCCGACGCCCGCTGGTGGTGGGAGGCGCGGCCGCACCCGGTGCACGGCACGCTCGAGGTCCGGGTCCCCGACACGCAGGCCACGGTCGCCGACACCGCCGCCGTCGCCGCGGTGGTCCACGCGCTCGTGTCCACGCTGGCCGAGCGTCACGACGCCCGGGAGCTGCCCGCGCCCGCCGAGACCTGGCAGATCGCGGAGAACCGCTGGTCGGCGTGCCGGCACGGCGTGACGGGCACCTGGACCGACGCGCGCACGGGCGCGGTGACGCCCATGGCGGATCACCTGCACGCGCTGCTGGACGACCTGGGTCCGGCGGCGCGGCGCCTGGGCTGCGCGT
>JAOPZG010000220.1 GCA_025964215.1 Conexibacter sp. | reverse complement strand
CGCGCGCGGCGCGGTCGCGCTGAGCCGCGGGCGCGCGCTCTTCCAGGTGCCGGGCGAGCGCAACGGCCTGCACTACGCGCCGCGCGGGATCGTCGCGGCGATCTCGCCGTGGAGCGCGCCGATCGCGGTCCCGGCCGGAATGCTCGCCGCGGCGCTGGCGACCGGCAACGCGGTGGTCTTCAAGCCCGCGCACCAGACGCCGCTCTGCGGCTTCGTCCTGGTCGAGGCGCTGCGCGACGCCGGCGTCCCGGCCGACGCCGTCGCCCTGCTCCAGGGCGACGGCGAGACCGGCGCGGCGCTCGCCCGCGACCCGCGCGTGGCGACGATCGCCTTCACCGGCTCGAGCCGCGCGGGCCTCGACGTGCTCGCCGCGGCGGCCGAGGTCGCCGGCGGCCAGCGCCAGCTCAAGCGCGCGATCGTGGAGATGGGCGGCAAGAACTGCGTGATCGTGGACGCCGACGCCGACCTCGACGCCGCGGTCCCCGCGATCGTCCGCTCGGCCTTCGACCACTCGGGTCAGAAGTGCTCAGCAATATCGCGCTTGCTGGTCCACGAGGCGGTCGCCGACGAGGTCATCGACCGCGTCGCCGCGGCAGTCGACGCGCTCGTCGTCGGCCCCGCGGAGGAGTTCGCGACCGACGTCGGCCCCATGATCGACCGCGCGGCGCAGGCGCGCGTCGCCCGCTACGCGCAGCAGGCCGCAATGGCCGGCACCGTCGTCGCGCACCGCCTGCCGCAGGAGCCGGGGGAGCGCGGCTGGTACTGCCCGCCGCTCGTCGTCGCCGACGTCGACCCGCGGGCCGCCGTCCTGCGCGACGAGGTCTTCGGCCCGCTGCTGAGCATCGAGCGCGTGCTGTCGATCGGCGACGCGTGCGACCGCATCGACGCCCTCCCCTACGCCCTGGCCGGCGGCCTCTTCTGCCGCAGCCAGGACACGGTCGAGCACGTCGTCGCGCGCACGCCCGTCGGCAACCTGTACGTCAACGGCCCGATGACCGGCGCCGTCGTCGGCCGCCAGCCGTTCGGCGGCAACCGCCTGTCGGGCACCGGCACCAAGGCCGGCGGCCCGGACCACCTGCTGCACTTCGTCGAGCCGCTCGTCGTGACCGAGGGCACGATGCCCCAGCCGCCGCGCACGGGGCGCTTCGACGCGAGCCGGACTCCGGAGTCCGCGTCGCGCTAGCGGTAGTCGGCCGGGTCCTTGGACGGCGGCCAGCCGGTCGCGCGGAAGCGGCCGGTGCCGGAGGGGGCGAGCGGGCCGGGGCCGAGCGCGCCCTCGGGCACCGACGGCCGCTCGCGCGTCGAGCTCCATGCCCAGCGGGCGCCGGCGAGCAGCCACAGGACGCCGAGGCCGGTGTCCTTCCCCGGCGTGACCTCGAGCGTGCCCACGACGACCAACGGCACCGCGGACAGCGCGTCGAGCGGCCGGCGGATCCTCACGCCGCGAGCGCCCGCGCGTACGCCAGCGCCTCGTCGGCCAGCGCATCCCACTCGAACTCGCGCTCTGCGCCGACCACGACCCACTCCCGCAGCTCTCGCCCACCGCTCCGGAACGGCCGCGCGCCGCCATCCTCGCTCAGCTCCTCGCACCTCCCCGGCGCGAGCTTCACCACCAGCTCGTCCCGCACGTGCAACGCGAAGAGCTTGTCGCGGTACCGCAACCCCGGCGACCCGAACGCGTGCTTGACCGCGACGTCGGGCTCGTCGGCGAGCATCCGCTCGACGAGCTCCACCCACACCTGGCCCTCGCCATCGCCGCTCACCGGAAGCGGCCGGTGCCGGAGGGGCCGGGGGGCCTGCGCCGCGGGCGTCGCATCACGCGAGGGTCCTACCCGATCAGCGCGACGCGACGCGCGTGCGGACGCGGTCGAGGAACCGCTCGTGCAGGCGGCGCTCGCCGCTCAGCTCGGGGTGGAAGGCGACGACGGTGATGGCGCCCTCACGGGCGGCGACCGGGTGGCCGTCGACCGAGGCCAGGACCTCGACGCCGGGGCCGTGCTCCTCGATCCACGGCGCGCGGATGAACACGGCGTGCACCGGCGCGTCGAGGTCCGGGAAGTCGAGGTCGGCCTCGAAGGAGCGGATCTGGCGGCCGAAGGCGTTGCGCTTGGCGACGATGTCCATCAGCCCGAGGTGGTCGCGGTCGAGCATGATCAGGCCCGCGCACGTGCCGAGCACCGGGATGCCGGTGCGGACGATCTCCCCCAGCGGCTCGGCCAGCCCCTCGCGCGCGATCCCGAGCGTCATCGTCGTCGACTCGCCGCCCGGCAGGACCAGGCCGTCGAGCCCCTCCAGGTCGGCGGGCACGCGGACCTCGCGCACGTCCGCGCCGAGCTCCCGCAGCATCTTCAGGTGCGCGTCGAACCCGCCCTGGAGCGCCAGGACGCCGACGAGCGGAGCCAACTACCAGCCCCGATTCGCCAGGACCTGCGACTCGTCCAGCTTGCGCGCCTCGAGCGAGGCCATCGCGGCGCCGAGGCCCTCGGAGGCCGCGGCGACGCGCTCGGCGTCTGCGAAGTGCGTGGTCGCCTCGACCACCGCGCGCGCCAT
>JAOPZG010000207.1 GCA_025964215.1 Conexibacter sp. | reverse complement strand
CAAGGTCCGCCCGCGCATCTTCCTCGAGGGCAACGAGTTCGTCGACCTCCAGCCCGGCACGCCCTCGGCGCCGACGATCGACGACGGCGACACGATCCCCTCGACCCAGACCGCCGCCCCGGTCCAGTTCGACCAGATCCTGACCGCGCTCCAGAGCGACACGCGCGAGGACCTCAAGCAGCTCCTCGAGGGCTACGGCACCGCGCTGACCTACGAGCCGACCGCCGCCGACGACGTCGGGCAGGACCCCGCCGTCAAGGGTCAGAGCGCCGCCAAGTCGCTCAACGACTCCATCGACTACGCGCCCGGCGCGCTGCGCGGCGCCTCGATCGTCAACCACGCCTTCCTCGGCCTCCAGCGCCACGACCTCTCCGGCCTCGTCGCGAGCACCGGCAAGGTGACCAAGGCGCTCTCCAACAACGAGGAGTCGCTGAAGGGGTTCGTCACCAACTTCAACACGACGCTCGGCGCGCTCGCCTCCGAGCAGTCGAACCTCAAGCAGACGATCGCGCTGCTCGGCCCGACGCTGCAGCACACCGACAGCGCGCTGGTCCACCTCAACGCCTCGTTCCCGAACACGCGCGCCTTCGCCAAGGAGATCCTCCCGGGCGTCCGGGAGACGCCGGCGACGATCGACGCCGCGCTGCCGTGGATCGCCCAGACGCGCAAGCTCGTCGGCCCGACCGAGCTCGGCGGCCTGACCAAGGAGCTCAAGCCGACGACGGTCGACCTCGCCAAGCTCGTCGACGGCACGCTCACCGCGCTGCCGCAGGCCGACCTCGTCTCGCAGTGCATCACCCACACGAACCTCCCGACGGGCGACGTGAAGATCCAGCACGGCCAGTTCTCCTCCAACGAGGAGAACTACAAGGGGTTCTGGTACGCCATGGTCGGCCTCGCCGGCGAGAGCGAGAACTTCGACGGCAACGGCCACTACGTCCGCTTCGCGGTCGGCGGCGGCGACCAGACGGTCTCCACCGGCAAGTACGGCGGCAGCACCGGCTCCAAGCTCTACGGCCACGTCAACGACCCGCCGCTCGGCACGCGCCCCGCCTACCCGGGCAAGCGCTCGCCGTACAACCACACCGCGCTCTGCAAGGACCAGAAGCTGCCCGACCTCAACGGCGCCAAGACCGGCGGCGCCGATGGTGGCGGCGGCACGCCCACGCCGGCGACGGCCGTCGCGACGCCTACGGTCGCCGTGCCCGGCGCGACGGTCCCGTCGACCACGACGCCGGTGCCGGTTCCCGCGCTGGCCGCGACCTCGTCCACGAGCAAGGAGAGCCTCACGGCGCAGCTCGTGGACCGCCTCAACCCGTTCCGCGCGGGGAGCAGCAAGCCATGAGGACCGCGATCCGCAAGCATCGCTGGGACTTCGTGGCCGTGGTGGCGATCTTCGTCATCGCGATCGGCGTCGGCTCCTTCATCCTCGGCCACCAGCGCTTCTACCTGCCGAAGTGGGTCCCGGTCGTCGGCACCGAGTTCGTCTCCTACAAGGCCGAGTTCGCGACCGCGCAGTCGGTCACGCCGGGCCAGGGCCAGTCGGTCAACATCGCCGGCGTGCCGGTCGGCGAGCTCGCCAAGGTCGAGCTCAAGGACGGCCGCGCGGTCATCACGCTGAAGATCCGCAAGAAGTACGCGCACGTCTACAAGGACGCGACCGCGCTGCTGCGCCCGAAGACCGGCCTCAACGACATGATCGTGGAGCTGACCCCGGGCACCAAGAAGGCGGGGGAGATCAACCACGCCAAGCAGATGATCCCGATCACCCAGACGCTGCCGAACGTCAACACCGACGAGTTCCTGGCGGCTCTGGACGGCGACACGCGCAGCTACCTCCAGCTCCTAGTCGCCGGCGGCGGCGAGGCGCTGGGCGGCAACGGCAAGAACCTCTCGGCGACCTTCCGCCGCTTCGAGCCGACCAACCGCGACCTCGAGCGGATCACGAAGGCGCTCACGGTCCGGCGCGAGAACATCGCGCGCTCGATCCACAACTTCAAGGAGCTCACGAGCGCGGTCGGCGACAAGGACACGCAGCTCTCGAGCCTGGTCGACGCCTCCAACGCCGTCTTCAAGTCCTTCGCCAACCAGGACGCGAAGCTCCGCCAGACGCTGCAGCTGCTGCCCGGCACGCTGAAGAGCACCGACGTCGCCGTGCAGAAGGCCGACAAGCTCGGCAAGGTGCTCGGCCCGACGCTCGGCGCCCTGCGCCCCGGCGCCCGCGCGCTCGGCCCGTCGCTGAAGCAGAGCCGGCCGTTCCTGAAGGAGACGACGCCGGTCATCCAGAAGCAGCTGCGCCCGTTCGCGCGGGACGCGCTGCCGACGGTCAAGATCCTGCGCCCCGCGGCGCGCGACCTCGCCGACCTGACGCCGGACTTCACCTCCGTGCTCAAGACGGCCAACTACCTGCTCAACACCGCGGCCTACAACCCGCCGGGCGACGACGAGGGCTACCTCTTCTGGATCTCCTGGCTGAACCACATCGGCCCGACCGTCTTCAGCACGCAGGACGCGCACGGCCCGATCCGGCGCGGCGCGCTGTTCTTCAGCTGCGACGGGCTTGGCCTGCTCGACCAGCTCAAGACGGTCAACCCGCAGCTGGGCACGATCATCGGCCTGACCAACGCGCCGGCCAAGAGCGAGGTCTGCTCGTCGACCGCGCAGGCGCCCAACACGAACGCGGGGGGCTGAGGTGAACAAGCAGGTCCCCAGCCTCGGCAAGATCCTCATCATGGTCGGCTTCGCGCTGTCCTGCTTCGGCCTGCTGCTCTTCCTGTGGCTGGCCTTCGGCGGCGCGACGCCGCTCAAGCCCAAGGGCTACCGCTTCGAGGTCTCCTTCGGCGAGGCGACGCAGCTCGCCCACGAGGCCGACGTCCGCATCTCCGGCGTGCCCGTCGGCAAGGTGAAGGAGATCGTCACCAACAAGCAGACCGGCCGCTCCGACGCGACGATCGAGCTCAAGCCCGAGTACGCGCCGATCCCGAGCGACGCCAAGGCGATCCTGCGCCAGAAGACGCTGCTGGGCGAGACCTACGTCGAGCTGACGCCGGGCTCGGCGAACGCGAAGAAGGTCCCCGACAACGGGCGCCTCGCGCGCGGCAACGCCGCCGACACCGTCGAGCTCGACGAGATCCTGCGCACGTTCGACCCCAAGACGCGCGCGGCGTTCCAGGACTGGATCCAGACCCAGGCGCAGGCCCTCGACGGCCGCGGCCCGGACCTCAACGCGGCGCTCGGCAGCCTCGCGCCGTTCGCGCAGGACACCACCAAGGTCCTCGAGATCCTCAACTCGCAGAAGGCCGCGGTGCGCCAGGTCGTGCGCAACACCGGCACGGTCTTCGACGCCCTGTCGGAGCGCGACGGCCAGCTCGCGGGCGTGATCACCAACTCCAACAAGGTCTTCCAGACGACGGCGGCGCGCGACGCCGACCTCCAAGCCGCCTTCAAGGCGCTGCCGACGTTCGAGAAGGAGTCGCAGACGACGCTCAAGCGCCTGTCGAAGTTCTCCGCGAACGCCAACCCGGTCGTCACCGACCTGCGCCCGGCGGCCAAGCAGCTGAGCCCGACGCTGGTGGAGATCTCGAAGATCGCCCCCGACCTGAAGGCCTTCTTCCACTCGGTCCACCCGCTGGTCAAGGCCTCCAAGAAGGGCTTGCCGGCGACGACGGAGTTCCTCGACCAGCTGCACCCGCTG
>JAOPZG010000173.1 GCA_025964215.1 Conexibacter sp. | reverse complement strand
TTGGCGCGGCTGATCCGCTGGGCCATCGTCGCCTCGGGGACGTAGAAGGCGTCGGCGATCTCCCGGGTGGTCAGGCCGCCGACGGCCCGCAGCGTCAGCGCCACCTGCGAGGCGGGCGCGAGGTCGGGATGACAGCAGCAGAACAGCAGGAAGAGCGTGTCGTCGCCCACGTCGGTGATCTGCGTGGGCCGCGGTTCTGCGTGCGTCGTCTCCTCTCTGCGCTGCCGAGCGACCTCGCTGCGGCGGGCGTCGACGAGCCGCCGCGTGGCGACCGCGGTCAGCCACGCACGCGGGTCGTCCGGCGGGTGCTCGGGCCAAACCCGGAGCGCCTCCAGCAGCGCCTCCTGGAGCGCGTCCTCGGCGGCGTGGAAGTCCTCGCCCCGGCGCACCAGGCCGGCGAGCACCCGCGGGACGAGGGCGCGCAGCGCGCCCTCGTCCAGCCGTCGCGTCCGCTCGTCGATCACGGGCGGCTCAGTCCGCCGACGGCGCCCCGGACATGATCTCCCGGACGTCGATCCACTCGTACAGGGGCTCGCCGCGGGGGCCGGGCTCGGAGGAGACGTACGCGGCCAGCTCGTGCGCGCGCTCGCGGGACTCGACGTCGATCATGAACCAGCCCGCGATCAGGTCGCTGGTCTCGGGGTGTGGGCCGTCGGTGGTGACGGGCGCCGCGTCCTGGCCGCCGTAGCGCACCCATCTGCGCACCGGCGTGAGCGCCTGCGCGTCGACGTACTCGCCGTTCTCCTGGAGCAGCTCGCTGACGTGCCGCTGGAAGGCGATGTGCGCCTCCACGTCCTCGGGCGCCCACTGGTCCATCGGCGGGAAGGGGTGGTGCGGCTCCGGGCCGCCGCGGTAGTGCTTGAGCAGCAGGTACTTGGGCATCGTCGGTCTCCTGTGTCCTGGGCCGCGCCTGTC
This sequence comes from Conexibacter sp., assembly GCA_025964215.1. GTDB lineage: Bacteria > Actinomycetota > Thermoleophilia > Solirubrobacterales > Solirubrobacteraceae > Baekduia. The sequence continues at coordinate 1,654 of JAOPZG010000173.1, read as the reverse complement.
GCGGCCCTTCACCTGATGAGCGGAGCCTGCCGGCGGTTCTCGACATGGGACGCCACACGACGCCCGCCGGCCGGGCTAGCCCCGCGCCGTGTGGCGCGAGCGGGCGACGGTCGTGCGGGTGCGCGAGCGTTGGGGTGCCGGCGGGCTCGGGGAGCCGTGGGGGCCGCGGTGGCGGGGCGGGCGGGGGAGCCGCGGACGGAGGTCGTCGTGCGGGTGGACCTTCGTGCCGCCGTCGCCGTCGGAGCCGTCGACGTCCTGCTCGGTGTCCTGGCGGATCGCCCACCACACGATGTAGAGCAGGGCGGCCACCGGGATCTTGAGCACCAGCATCAGCCAGATGAGGCCCCAGGTCATGTCCCGACAAAGCTACCCGCCTCGGGCGCCGGGCGGGCGATTCTTGGCGCCGGGGTGTTCGCGCGCGGCTCAGCCGCGCTTGGCGGCGGCGGCGCGCCTGCGGGCGGCGGCCTTGCGGGCCTTCGCCTGCTTGGCCTTGAGCTTCGCCTTCGCCTTGGCCTTGGCGCGCGCCTTCGCCAGCGCCTTGGCCTTCTTCGACAGCGGCTTCTTCGCCGCCGCCTTCTTCTTGGCCGCGGCCTTCTTCCTCGCGGCGGCCGACGTGGTCTTCGCCTTCGCCCCGATCACGCTCGACGTGTAGGACGACAGCGCGTCGACCGGCGCCGACTTCCAGGCGCTCGCGGGGATCACGTCGTGCAGCGCCGCGCCGATGTCCAGCGCGCCGGCGGAGACCGGCAGGCCGCCGTGGCGGACGCCGGCGAGCAGGGCGTCGCGCAGGCCGTTCCCGCTCAGGTCCGGGCGGGCCGCGGCGAGCAGGACGAGCGCGCCCGTGACCTCCGGGGCGGCCATCGACGTGCCGGTGCGGTACTCGTAGCCGCCGCCGAGCGCGGTCGAGAGGATCTGCTCGCCGGGCGCGGCGACGTCGGCGCCCGGGCCGTAGTCCGAGACGCTGGAGAGGCCGCCGTCGCGCGTGGTCGCGGCGATGCCGAGGACGTTGTCCTCGCCGTAGGCGGCGGGGTAGGTCGGGGAGGTCGCGAGGTCGGCGCCGTCGTTGCCGGCGGCGGCGACGATCAGCACGCCGCGGGCCTGCGCGTACTGGACGGCGGACTCGAGGTCGGGCGTCGAGGTCGGGCCGGCGAGGCTGAGGTTGACGATCCGCGCGCCGTTGTCGACCGCGTAGCGGATGCCCTGCGCGACGCCGGCGGTCGTGCCCTGCGCGCCTGCGTCGAGGACGCGGACGGCCATCAGCCGGACGTGCCAGGCGACGCCGGATCCGCCGACGCCGTTGCCGCCGCGCGCGCCGACGATCCCGGCGACGTGCGTGCCGTGGCCGTTGGCGTCCTGCGGCGTGCCGTCGCCGTCGACGAAGTCGTAGCCGTGGACGTCGTCGACAGAGCCGTTGCCGTCGTCGTCGATGCCGTTGCCGGGGATCTCGCCCGGGTTGGTCCAGAGGTTCGGGGCGAGGTCCGGGTGGCCGAGGTCGATGCCGGAGTCGATGATCGCAACCGTGACGTCGGCGCCGGTGGTCTGGCGCCAGGCGCTGTCGATCCCCATCGGCGCGTCGCCCTGCAGCGGCCACTGCTCGAGGGCGCGCGGATCGGTCGCGGAGGCCTGGGCGGCCCGGGCGCGGGCCTTGCCGCCG
>JAOPZG010000137.1 GCA_025964215.1 Conexibacter sp. | reverse complement strand
TGGATCAGCCGCACGCCCTCGCGCGCCTCGGCCTCCACGGCCGCCGCCTCGCGACGCGCCGCGTCGATCAGCTCCCGCGCCTCCGCCTCGGCCGCCTCGACCCGCAGGTCGGCGGCGCGGTCGGCCTCGGCGATCCGCTCGCGGACCTTCTCCTCGGTCTTCAGCCGCAGGTCCTCGGCCGCGCGCTCGGCGGCCTCGACGATCGCGGCGACCTTCGAGGAGGCGACCGAGATCTCGCTCAGCGGCCGGGCCGCGCCCAGCGACGCGAGCAGCTCGTCGAGCTCGGTCTTCTCCGCACCCGGATCGTGGGGCTGATCCGCCATGCGCGCCATGGTAGGTCGCCCCTCGCGCGCGCACGCAAGAACGCCTTCAGGCCGGTCAGCCGCCCGCGACCTCGACCCGCAGCCGCGGCTTCGCGACATCCTCCGGCCACACGTCGTGGCCCTCCATGTCGCGGAGCCCCCGCAAGGCCTCGTCCAACGTGTGCCCGAGCTCCTCCTCGGCGACCTCGCGCACGTCGCGCCCCGGCTCGCGCCAGACGAGCGAGTGCACGAACTCGTGGTCGTGCTCCTCGCCGATTGCGATCCGGACCTCGAACCACAGCGGCTGCCAGCCGCGCTCGGCCAGCCGCGCGGAGCCGGGATTGCGCTCCAGGCCCTCGGTGACCTCGGTCGGAGTCGGATCGCGCAGCAGCGCGTCCACGGTGACGGTCTCGCCCATTGAGGGCGGGATCGTACGGCGCGCCCGCCGCTGTAGCCTGCGGGCCGTGGCCGAACATCGCTATGACCCGCTCGAGATCGAGCCCCGCTGGCAGAAGATCTGGGCGGACGAACGGACCTGGGAAGTCTCCAACGACGAGGCCTTGGACGCGGGCGAGAAGTCCTACGTCCTGGAGATGCTCCCCTACCCGAGCGGCGAGCCGCACATCGGCCACCTCAAGGTGTACTCGGTCGGCGACGCGGTCGCGCACTTCCATCGCCGCACCGGTCGCCGCGTCCTGCATCCGATGGGCTACGACGCGTTCGGCCTGCCCGCCGAGAACCACGCGATCCGCACCGGTCAGCACCCCCGCGTCTCGACCGAGGAGGCGATCAAGTCCTTCCAGAAGCAGTTCCGCGAGTGGGGGATCTCGATCGACTGGTCGCGGGAGCTCGCGACCCACCAGCCGGAGTACTACCGCTGGACGCAATGGATCTTCCTGCAGCTCTTCGAGCGCGGGTTGGCCTACAGGAAGGACGCCGCGGTCAAGTGGTGTCCCAACTACGCGACGGTCCTCTCCAACGAGCAGGTCGACGACGGGCGCTGCGAGCGCTGCGGCCACGAGGTCGAGTTCCGGCAGCTCGAGCAGTGGTTCTTCCGGATCACCGACTACGCGGACCAGCTGGTCGACGATCTCGAGGACATCGCCTGGCCCGAGCACGTGAAGACCATGCAGCGCAACTGGATCGGGCGCTCCGAGGGCGCCGAGGTCACGTTCCGCTGCGAGGAGCTCGCGATCGACTACCCCGTCTTCACGACCCGGCCAGACACGCTCTTCGGTGCGACCTTCTTCGTGATGGCGCCGGAGCATCCGGACATCGAGCGCCTGATCGCCGGGACGGGGCGCGAGGACGAGGTCCGCGCGTACGTCAACCACGCGGTGGGCGAGTCGATCGAGGATCGCGGCGACGCCGAGAAGCCCAAGACCGGGGTCTTCCTCGGGCGGCACGTCGTCAACCCCGTCAACGGCGAGCTGCTGCCGATGTACGTCGCCGACTACGTGTTGATGGAGTACGGGACCGGCGCGATCATGGCCGTCCCGGGCCACGACGAGCGCGACCACGCCTTCGCGCGCGCGTACGAGTTGCCGATCAAGCGCGTGGTCGCCGACCCCGAGGGCGGCGACGAGCTGCCGTTCACCGGCGACGGGCCGCTGGTCAACTCGCATCCGGACTTCGACGGCCTGTACAAGGCGGAGGCCTTGGAGCGGATCGTCGACTGGCTCGACCGCGAAGGCAAGGGCCATAAGTCGGTCAACTACCGGCTGCGCGACTGGCTGCTCTCGCGCCAGCGCTACTGGGGCGCGCCGATCCCGATCATCCACTGCGAGAAGTGCGGGATGGTCCCGGTGCCGGACGCCGACCTCCCGGTCGTGCTCCCCGACATCACCGACTACAAGCCCAAGGGCAAGTCGCCGCTGGCCGCGGCCGAGGACTGGGTCAACGTCGCGTGCCCGTCGTGCGACGGGCCGGCGAAGCGCGAGACCGACACGATGGACACGTTCGTCGACTCGTCCTGGTACTTCCTGCGCTACACGGACTCGCACAACTCCGAGGCCGCGTGGGATCCCACGGTCCTGGACCACTGGATGCCGGTCGACCAGTACATCGGCGGCGTCGAGCACGCGATCCTGCACTTGCTGTACGCCAGGTTCTTCATCAAGGCCTTGCGCGACATGGGGCACCTGTCGGCCAACGAGCCGTTCGCCCGGCTGTTCACGCAGGGGATGATCACCAAGGACGGGGCGAAGATGTCCAAGTCCAAGGGGAACGTCGTCTCGCCGGCGTCGATCGTCGACCGCTTCGGCTCCGACACGGCCAGGGCCTACATCCTGTTCATCGGCCCACCGGACCAGGACGCGGATTGGTCAGACAGCGGCGTCGAGGGCATGTACCGGTTCCTGGGGCGGCTGTGGCGGACGTCGGCGGCGGCCGCGGACGAGCTGCCGGACGACCCGCTGCCGGACGCGTTGAACGCCGATGCGCTGCGGATCGTCCGCAAGGCGCACTGGGCGATCGACAAGGTCACCAACGACATGGACCAGCGCTTCTCGTTCAACACCGCGATCGCGGCGGTGCGGGAGCTGTTCAACGAGGTCACGGCGGAGAAGCGCGGGGACGCCGATCCGGGGTCCGTGCGCTTCGCGTTGGCGACGGCGTCGTCGTTGCTGTTCCCCTTCGCCCCGCACGTGACGGCCGACGCCTACATGCTGCTCACGGGCCGGCGCGTGTGGGAGGAGCCGTGGCCGGCGGCGGACTCCGCGTTCCTCGAGGCCGACACGTTCGAGCTCGTCGTGCAGGTCAACGGCAAGGTGCGTGATCGCGTCGAGGCGCCGACGGGGGCGTCGAAGGACGAGCTGCTGACGCTGGCGCGCGCGCTGCCGAACGTCGTGGCGCACGTGGACGGCAAGGACGTGGTGAAGGAGATCGTCGTGCCGGGCAAGCTCGTCAACGTGGTGGTGCGCGGCTGAGGTGATGGGACGCGGTTCCGTCGCGAAGTCGTGACGGTTCGCGTGTCCCATGTCGGAAGTCCCGGCCTAGCTTGGCCGGATGCCCGATCTCAGCCGCTCCGAGCTCGCCGCGTACGCGGCGTGCGCCGTGTTGGTGGTGTTGCTGGGGTGGCGGGTGCTGCGGTCGGACGGCTCGTCGTCGGTCGCTGCGGGCGGGGCGGTCGCCGCCGGCTCGTCGTCCGCTTCGTCGTCCACGCCGTCGGTCTCCGTCGCGCCCGCGCAGGACGCGAGCGCGATCGTCCACGTCGTGGGCGCGGTGCGGCGTCCGGGCGTCTACCGGCTGCGGGTCGGCCAGCGCGTGCAGGAGGCGATCCGGCGCGCGGGCGGGGCCAAGGGCGGGG
>JAOPZG010000135.1 GCA_025964215.1 Conexibacter sp. | reverse complement strand
GATCGCGAGCGCGCCCGCCGCGTTGGTCACCCACCACGCGCCGTAGTCGCCGGCCGGCAGCTCGCCGGGCAGGAGGTGCAGGACGACGCCCGCGACGCCGAGCGCCATCGCGAGCGCCGCGAGCCCGACCGCGAGGCTGGTCCTGTCCCGTCCGTGGGGCGCGGCGATCACGCCGCAAGCATCCGCGCCCGGCCGCCCCACGTCAACGGCCGTTCGCACGGGCTCACCCGAGCTGCACGGTCAGGGCGTCGCGGCCGCCCTTGGTCGCGACCGCCGCGAGCGTGCCGGTCGCCTTCGCGTACGCGCCCGTCCCGCCCGTGACGGCGAACGTGTCGTCCTCGGTCGCGATGCGCGAGCCGCCCGCGAACGTGATGGACCCGGTCGGCAGGACGAGCGTCCCGACGCACTCCGAGAGGCCCTTGGCGCCCGGCTGCGTGATCGTGCAGACGAGGTTCGCGGTCCCCGAGGGCTTGCCGGCGGCGGTGAGCCTGCCGCCGATGACGAACTGGTCGCCCTCCGAGGGCGGCTTGCGCGTCCCGCCCCTGGGCGCGACGTCGACGAACGCGAAGTGCGACTCCTGGTGGAGGAGCTTGAGCGTCGTCGGCGCGGTGGTCGTCGGGGCCTGGCCGCTGGCGGTGGCGGCGATGGCGGCCGCCGCGAGCGCGGCGGCGGTCGTGGCGATGAGGATCGGCTTCATGGACGGCGACGCTACGGGCGCCCCGTCCCGCCGTCATGAGGCAGGCGTCCCGACCTGCTCGGGACGTCGCGCCTGCTGCCACGGCCAGCGGCCGTCGAGCTCGACGTCGAGGGTGAAGCTCAGGAACGTCCGGACCGCCACGACGATCGCCAGCACGCCGACGCCCTCGAAGCTCGGCGCGACCGCGACCGTGCGGATGATGTCGGCTGCGACGAGGAACTCGAGGCCGAGCAGGATCGCGCGGCCGACCTGCTGGCGGTATGCGCGGTAGGACCGCTGGCCGCGCGCCTCGCGGTCGCGCTGGGCGAGCGCGAACGACGCGGTGGCGATCAGCAGGCCGGCGACGATCGCGGCCACGCCGACGCCGTCGATGACCTTCGCGATGAAGTCCACCGCGTCCTTGAAGTTGGCGTCGCTCACGCGCCCACGCTAGCCGTCGTCGCGGCGGCCGGGCTCGGTCGGCAGTTGCAGCTGCTCGTCGTGCGGCGGGTCGTCGAAGGTGACCGCGACGTGCTGGAGGTCGCTGCGCTCCTCGATCTTCGCGAGCGTGCTGAGGGCGCGGCGGTCGGCGGGCTCGACCGGGTCGAAGAGGCTGCGCGGCCAGAGGTGGCCGGAGAGCACGCTGTTGAGCTCGGCGGAGTAGACGACGATGCGCGCGCCGAGGAAGATCCAGGTCAGCAGGCCGATGACGGTCGCGAACGTGCCGTAGGTCGCGCCCGCGCCCTTGACGACGTGGCCGATGTAGGCGCCGCCGACGGCCTGGAGCCCCGTCCACAGGAGGGTCGCGGAGATGATCCCGGGCCAGAGGTCGCGGTTGGGCACGTCGCCGTCGGTGAGCAGCCGGAAGGCGGCGACGAAGAGCACCATGTTGGTCGCGAGCGAGACCGCGATCCCGGCCACGACGAGCAGCGGCCCGCCGAAGCCGCCGGTGACGAGGCCCGAGGCGACGGTCGAGACGACCTGGAGCGTGCCGAGGACGGCGAGCAGGCCGAGGCCGCGCAGGCGCGAGAAGAGGAAGTCGGGCCGCTCGCGGTGCGGGATCCCGTGGACGCGCTGGAACGCGGTCTGCGCGGCGAGCGTCACGCCGAGGCCGGAGAGGACCGCGCCGACGAGGCCGATGACCAGCGCGGGCGTGCTGCCGGTCAAGGACCCCGCCTTGATCTGGTCGCCGACGATCGGGATGTCCTTGAGCGCCGAGTTGAGGACCGCGTGCTGCGCGCTCGGGTTGCCGTCGAGCACGAACCCGAGACCGGTGACGAAGACGAGCAGCAGCGGGAAGAGCGAGAAGAACCCGTAGTAGGCGATCAGCGCCGACAGGTTCCCGCCCTGGTCGTCGGCGAACTTCTTGATCACCGCCATCGGCACGGCCAGCGTGCGATGGCGCCGCTGGAGCCGGTCGAAGGCCTTGATGGGGGCGAGGATGTCCACGTACGTACGACAGTGCCCGAATCCGGCGGCGATTATCGTGTCGGCCATGCGCGAGGCGAAGCTGGTGGAGACCGACGAGGGGCTGGTGCCGGAGGGCGAGGGCTGGTTCATCCTGAGCCCGGGCGACGCCGCCTGGACGGCGATCGAGGGCGGCGGGGCGTGGCTGGAGTTCCAGGCCGAGGGCGTCCCGAACCAGATCGGCGCCGGGCTGCACCGGCTGCCGGCCGGCGAGTCGACGGGGCTCTACCACGTCGAGGCCAACCAGGAGGGGTTCCTGGTCCTGGAGGGGAAGTGCCTCGTGATCGTCGAGGACGAGGAGCGGACCATGAACCGCTATGACTACTTCCACTGTCCGCCGGAGACCGAGCACCTCATGGTCGGCGCCTCCGAGGAGCCCTGCGTCCTCTTCGTCTTCGGCAACCGCATCGCCCGGGCTCGCTACCGGACCAACGCCATCGCGGCGCGCTACGGCTTCTCCGTCGAGCAGGACACCGACGACTCGCGCGAGGCGTACGGGCAGCGGGAGTTCACGCGCGTCCCGGCGCCGTGGCCGGGTCAGCTCCGCGCCTGAGCCACGGCCTCGGTGCGGTTGCGCACGCCGAGCTTGCGGTAGAGCGCGCTCACCTGCTTCTTGACGGTCTCCGGGCCGAGCTGGAGCTCGCGCGCGATCTCGGCGTTCGTCGCGCCGGTGGCGAGCAGCGCGAGGATGTCGCGCTGGCGCGGCGTGAGCGACGGGGCGTCGGCTGCCGGCGCCGAAGCGCTCCGCGCCGGCTCGTCGAGCAGCGCCGAGCGC
>JAOPZG010000111.1 GCA_025964215.1 Conexibacter sp. | reverse complement strand
CCACCAGCTCGACCTCGCCGGCCACGGCGCGCTCGTCGACGACCTCACCGGCCTCGCGAACCGCCGCGCGCTGCACCGCCGCCTCGAGGAGGCGCTCGCCGAGCCCGGCGCCCGCGCGGCCCTCCTGCTCTTCGACGTCGACGCCTTCAAGGACGTCAACGACACCCTCGTCCACGACGCCGGCGACGTCGTCCTGCGCCAGGTCGGCCACCGCCTCGAGCACGTCGCGATCGAGGCCGACCTCCTGGCCCGCGTGGGCAGCGACGAGTTCGCCGTCCTGCTCACCGGTGGCGCCGCCGACGAGGCCTCCGCCGTCGGCCGCCGCCTGCGCACGCTGCTCGAGGCGCCGCTCGAGGTCTCCGGCCTCGGCATCCGGCTCGGCACGAACATCGGCATCGCGCTCGCCCCGCGCCACGCCGCCGACGCGACCGGGCTCGCGCGCCGCGCCGACGTCGCCATGCACCTCGCCAAGACGCAGCGGACCGGCATCGAGCTCTACTCCCCCGAGCGCGACCGCCACTCCCCCGCGCGCCTGACGCTCACCGCGGAGCTCCACGGAGCGCTCGAGGCCGGCGAGCTGGAGGTCCACTTCCAGCCGCAGGCCGACGTGCGCAGCGGCGAGGTCTGCGGCGCCGAGGCGCTCGTTCGCTGGCGCCATCCCGAGCACGGGCTGATGCCGCCGGCCGCGTTCCTGCCGCTGGCCGAGCGCGCCGGGCTGATGGGCCCGCTCGCGCTGCTCGTCCTCGAGCAGGCGATCCGGCACTGCGCGTCCTGGCGCGCCGCAGGCCACGACCTCACGGTCGCCGTCAACCTCTCGGTGACCAACCTGATGGACCCGGACCTCCCGGCCGAGGTCGCCGCGCTGCTGCGCGAGGGCCGGCTGGCGCCGCGCCACCTCGAGCTGGAGATCACCGAGGACGTCGTCATGGCCGACGCGGTCGGGCCGATCGGCGTCCTGCACGAGCTCAAGGAGCTCGGCGTCCGGCTCTCGCTCGACGACTTCGGGACCGGCTACTCCTCGATGGCCTACCTCAAGCACCTGGCCGTCGACGCGATGAAGATCGACCGCTCGTTCGTGCGCGACATGGCCGAGTCCCACGAGGACGCGGCGATCGTCCGCTCGATCGTGGCGCTCGCCCACGCGCTCGACCTCACCGTCGTCGCCGAGGGCGTCGCCTCCCAGCGCGCCTGGTACGCGGTCCGCGACGCCGGCTGCGACGTGGCCCAGGGCTTCGAGCTCGGCCGGCCGATGGCGCCCGAGGGCTTCGCCGCGTGGCTCGCGGAGCGCTCCGGCCGCTCGGGCTGGAAGACGGCCTAGGAACGACCGAGGGCCCGCGCAGCGCGCGGGCCCTCGGGTCCTGCAGGAGCTTCGGCCGGCGACCTACCGGCGCGGCAGGAACTCCGGGACGTCGAGGTCGGAGACGACGCCGCCGCGGGCGGCGGTGATCCGCTCGCGCGGCGGGGCCGCCGGCGTGCGCCGCTCGATCCGCGGCTCGCCCGCGCTCTTGGGCTCCTCGATCCGGGGCTCCGGACGGCGCTTGGGCGCGTCGCCGTAGCGCGTGGCCACGACCGTCACCCAGACCTGGTCCTCGAGCTTCTCGTCCACCATCGCGCCGAAGATGATGTTCGCGTCCGGGTGGGCGGCGGCCGCGACGGCCTTGGCCGCCTCGTTGACCTCCCACAGCGACAGGTCCTTGCCGCCGGTGATCGAGAGGAGGATCGACCGTGCGCCCTCCATGCTCGTCTCCAGCAGCGGCGAGGAGACGGCCTGCTCGGCCGCTTCCAGCGCGCGCTTGTCGCCCACGCCCATGCCGATGCCGAGCAGCGCGGCGCCGGCCTCGGCCATGATCGTCCGCACGTCCGCGAAGTCCAGGTTGATGATGCCCGGGAGCGTCACCAGGTCCGAGACGCCCTGGACGCCCTGGCGCAGCACGTCGTCGGCGACGCGGAAGGCGTCGACCATCGACGTGTGCTTGTCCAGCACGGTCAGCAGGCGGTTGTTCGGGACGACGATGAGGGTGTCGACCTCGGCGTGCAGGGCGTCGATGCCGACGTTGGCCTGCTGCGCGCGGCGGGAGCCCTCGAAGCCGAACGGCTTCGTGACGATCCCGACCGTGAGCGCGCCGATCTCGCGGGCGATGCGCGCCACGATCGGCGCCGCCCCGGTGCCCGTGCCGCCACCGGAGCCGGCGGCGATGAACACCATGTCGCTCCCCTTCATCAGGGACTTGATGCGGTCGTACTCCTCCATCGCGGCCTGGCGGCCGAGATCGGGGTTGGAGCCGGCGCCGAGCCCGCGCGTGATCTGCGGGCCGATGTGCAGCGTGATGTCGGCCGTCGACTGCTGCAGGGACTGCAGGTCGGTGTTGATGGCCAGGAACTCGACGCCCTGGACCTCGGCCTCGACCATGCGGTTGACCGCGTTGACGCCGGCGCCACCGACGCCGACGACGCGGATCACCGGCGAGCCGGCGACCTTGGCGCCCCAGGGCGACTCGTCGTAGCTCGGGGCGGAGCGGGCGTAGGGGTCGGCCGCGGGCGGCGGGGCCGGCGCGCGGGCGGGCTCGGGCG
>JAOPZG010000064.1 GCA_025964215.1 Conexibacter sp. | reverse complement strand
GCGGCCCAGTGGCTCAGGCGTGCAGGGTGGGCCGGCAGACGAGCTCCTGGATGTCGTGGTCGAGCGTGCGGCTCTCGATCAGCTCGAGGTCGAAGTCGGCGGCGCCCTGGAAGATCGGGCTCGCTCCGGTCTGCCCGGTGATCACGGGGAAGAGCGTCACCTGGACGCGGTCGACCAGGCCGGCGGCCATGAGCGCCCGGTTCAGCGACAGGCTGCCGTGCGAGCGCAGCGGCACGGCGGACTCGTCCTTGAGCCGGGCGACGACGTCGACGGCGTCGCCGCCGACGACGGTCGCGTCCGGCCAGTCCGAGGCGCCTTCCAGCGTGGAGGACACGACCGTCGCCGGCATGCTCCGCATCCGGGTGACCCACGGGTCGCGGACGTCGGAGCCCTCGGTGCTGCCGGCCAGCATCCGCACGAACTGCCGGAAGGTGTCGGCCCCGAAGACCATCCGCTGCTCCGCCTCGAACGAGGCGAGGCGGTGGCCGAGCAGCTCGGGGCCCTGCTTGCCCCAGTAGCCGCCCCAGTCGCCGCCGTCGACGGAGCCGAAGCCGTCGAGGCTGGAGAAGACGTCGAAGGTGTAGGTGGCGGTCATGATGCGCTCCTCGCTTGCGGTCCGATCGGGTCTGAACTCAAGACGGGAGGCCGCGCCGAGACTCATCGCGCCGTGTCGATCTCGGCCGCGCTCGCTTGTCGTCCTGGTAGAAGGGTCGTCGACGACGGCCCGGAGCCCCGACAACGGAGACGCTGGCATGGTCAAGCAGTTCGAGGTGCGATGGGAGGGCGAGCTGCCCGCTCGCCCGCAGGACGTGTGGGACGCGATCACGGCGCACTCCGACGGGGTCGACCAGGAGGCCGAGCAGCAGCGCTGGGCGGGATGGCTGGACGGCGTCTTCGCCGCGGTGGGGGTGGCGTGATGGCGCAGTACGCGGTGCTGATCTACGAGCGCGTGGCCCCGGAGGACCTGCCGCCGGAGATCATGGAGGCCCACGGCGCGGTGCCGGGCAAGGTCGCCGCGCTCGGCGGCAAGGAGCTCGCCGGGCTGGCGCTGGAGCCGAGCGCGACGGCGACCTCGATCCGCGGCGGCGTCGTGACCGACGGCCCGTTCATCGAGACCAAGGAGGTGCTCGCCGGCCTGACCGTGATCGAGGCCCGCGACCTCGACCACGCGCTGGCGATCGCCAAGCTGACGCCGATCGTCGACGGCGGCGTCGAGGTGCGTCCGTTGCTGGGCTTCGTGATCGTTGAGGACACCTGAGCACGGATCCCGCAGACGCCGTCCGGCGCGCCGTCGCCGAGGCGCACCGTCGCGAGTGGGCCACCGTGCTTGCCGCGACGGTGCGCGTGACCCGCGGCCTGGACTCGGCCGAGGAGGCGGTGCAGGACGCCTACGTCCAGGCGCTGCGGACGTGGGCGCGCGACGGCGTGCCGGATCGGCCCGGCGCGTGGCTGACGCTGGTCGCGCGGCGCACCGCGCTCAACGCGATGCAGCGCAGGCAGACGCTCGCGGCGAAGCTGCCGCTGCTCGTCGTGCCCGACGACGGCGCGGAGGCGGCGACCGAGGCGGAGGCCGAGGCGATCCCCGACGACCGCCTGCGCCTGGTCTTCACCTGCTGCCATCCGGCGCTCGCCCAAGAGGCGCAGATCGCGCTGACCCTGCGCTACGTGTGCGGCGTCGCGACGCGCGACGTCGCCTCGGCGCTGCTCGTCTCGGAGGCCACGATGGCCGCGCGGCTGACCCGGGCCAAGAAGAAGATCGCCGCCGCGCGGATCCCCTACGCGATCCCGGCGGCCGGCGAGCTGGCCGAGCGCGTCGACGCGGTGCTGAGCGTCATCCACCTGCTCTCCACGACCGGCCACGTCGCGCCCACCGGCGAGGCGCTCGTGCGCGACGACCTCACCGACCGCGCGCTCGACCTCGCGCGGATGATGATGCTCTTGCTCCCCGCCGAGCGCGAGGCCGCCGGGCTGCTGGCGCTGCTGCTCGTCCACCAGGCCCGCCGCGCGACGCGGACCAGTGCAGACGGCGCGCTGCGGCGCCTGGAGGAGCAGGATCGCGCGGCCTGGGACCGCGCGCTGATCGGCGAGGCCGACCGGCTCCTGGTCGCCGCGCTGCGCGCCGGCCCGCCCGGGCGCTTCACGCTGCAGGCGGCGATCGCCGCGCTCCACGCGCAGGCCCCGAGCCAGGAGGAGACGGACTGGGCGCAGATCCTCGTGCTCTACGACGAGCTCCTGCGGGTCTGGCCCTCGCCGGTCGTGGCGCTCAACCGCGCCGTGGCGGTGCTCATGGCCGACGGTCCCGAGACGGCGCTGGCCGAGGTCGAGCGGCTCGAGCGCGACGGCGCGCTCGCCGGCTACCGCTACCTGCCGGCGACCAAGGCGGACATCCTGCGCCGTCTCGGGCGCGACGCCGAGGCCGTCGACGCCTATCGCCAGGCGCTCGCGCTGACCGGCAACGCGGCGGAGCGGCGGTTCCTCGAGGATCGCTTCGGCGCGGGGATGGCGCGCCTCGCCGGCGGCCCGGCGCCCGAGGGCTCCTAAGCCCCGGCCGTGAGCCGGTTGAGCGTCCGTGCGACGAGCGTGTGGCCGCTCGCCGTCCACACGTGGGCCTGGTCGTGGGGCCAGGCGTAGACCGGGGCGCCGTCGACGATGAGCTCGAGCAGGCGCGGCTCCTCGATGTCGGCCGCCGCGAACGCGTAGAGCGCCTGGAGGCGAGGGGCGATGACCGCGTAGTCGAACATGCGGCCCAGGCGGTTCTCGTCCTCGAGGACGCGCTCGATGAGCACGTCGTTGAGTGGATAGCGGTCGGGCAGCACGCGGCCCAACGACAGGAAGGCGCCCGCCATGCCCATGCGCGGGTCGCCGAGGATCGGGGCGACGGGGGCGAGCCGGCCGAGGGCCAGGCGCGGGGCCGCGACGAGGCTGTGGGCGTAGAGGACGCGCAGCAGCGCGACGTCCATGAAGAACCGCTCGGCGGGCAGCTCGTCGTGGGCGAGCTCGCGCGAGGCGAGGTAGCCGGCGACGATGCTGGCGTTGTGGGCGCGGTACCAGCCGCGTGCCGAGGGGGCGTCGAGGAAGCGCAGCCAGTGCTCGACGCTGGGGCTCGACGCGACGCCGGGCGCTCGCTCGGCGAGGAGGCTCGCCTCGCGGGCGTCGCGCAGGAGC
>JAOPZG010000002.1 GCA_025964215.1 Conexibacter sp. | reverse complement strand
GCGGCCCCGGCCGCCTCGACGTCGACCCACGCGCCGGCACCGAGGTCGAGGCGCAGCTCGTTGCGTCCGATCAGGCGATCGGCCCCGACGACGTGCCGCAGGCGCGACAGCGGTGGCGCCAGCGCGTCACGCGAGGCGGGCCGGCGGTCCTCCCACAGCGCCTCCTCCAGCTCGTCGCGGGAGACCGGACGGTCGCGGTGCAGCACGAGGTAGGCCAGCAGCAGCCGTCCCTGCGTGCCACGCAGCCGGCCATCGACGCGCTCCCCCGCGATCTCGACGGCGAGAGAGCCGCACAAGCGAATCCGGGTGTAGGTGAGCGCCATCGTCGCCGCCGTCACTCTAGACCGCGACCCAAGGTCGCCCTGGGAGACCGCAATCGGCGGCTGAGTCGACCTCCGGGATGGGGGTGACCCGGGCGCGGCGTGGCGAAGGTGCCCTGTCAGTGACCCTTTCGCAGGGCCTCCCAGGTCCTCGGGATCCGCGCTTAGCTGATGGTCATGCGTGCAGCCATCTTCCACGAGCCCCGCTCCATCACGACCGGCGACCGGCCGGACCCCTCGATCGTCGAGCCGACCGACGCGATCGTCCGCGTCGGCGTCGAGCTGCCGATCGGTCAGATGCTCTTCCGCACCGTCGGCGTGCGCGGCGGCGTCCTGGACTACGAGACCGACCTGGCCTACGGCGCCAACAAGGGCTGGCACGGCGTCGCCCGTGCCGGCGGCCAGGCGCGGCTGACCGCCGGGAGCGTCGAGCGCGACGTCGTGGTCGAGGACGCCGACCCCGAGGCGTTGGACGCCGTCGACGCCGCCTACCGCGACAAGTACGGCGACCGCTACGCCTCGATCGTCGAGGACATCAACAACCCCGAGAAGCGCGCCACCACGCTCCGCCTGAACCCGCGATGAACAAGAGCATCAACAAGACCGCGGTGCTGCTGATCGTCCTGGCGGCCTACACGATGATCGTGCTGGACATCTCGATCGTCATCACCGCGCTGCCCAAGATCCATCGCACGCTGGACTTCTCGGCCACCGCGCTGTCCTGGGTCCAGAACGCCTACCTGCTCGCCTTCGGCGGACTGCTGCTGCTCGGCGCGCGCGCCGGCGACCTGGTCGGCCGCCGGCGGATGCTCATCATCGGGCTCGGCGTGTTCACGGTCGCCTCGGTCGCCGTCGGCTCCGCGCAGTCGGAGGTGTGGCTGATCGGCGCGCGCGCCGTGCAGGGCGCGGGTGCGGCGATCCTCGCGCCCTCCACGCTCGCGCTGCTGCAGACGAGCTTCGACGAGGGCCCGGAGCGCACGCGCGCGGTGTCCTACTACGCCGCGGTGGCGGGCGTCGCCTCGACCGTCGGCCTGGTCGTCGGCGGCATCTTCGCCGGCTGGCTGTCGTGGCGCGTCGGGTTCTTCATCAACGTGCCGATCGGCATCGCGATGATGCTCGCCGCCCCGCGCTACCTGCCCGAGACCACGCCACGCCGCGGCCAGGCCGACGCGACCGGCGCGGTCGCCTCCACGCTCGGGATGACCGCCCTGGTCTTCGGGATCGTCCACTCCGCCGACGCCGGCTGGAGCGACCCCATCACCTCGGTCGCCGTCGTCGGCGGCCTGGTGCTGCTCGTGCTGTTCGTGGCCAACGAGCGCCGTGCGCCGCAGCCGATCATGCCGCTGCGCCTGTTCCGCAGCCGGGAGCGCTCCGGCGCTTACCTGGCCCGGCTGCTCTTCCTCGGCGCGATGGCCCCGTTCTGGTTCTTCACGACCCAGTGGCTGCAGAGCGTCGCCGGCTACAGCGCCGTGATCGCCGGGCTGGCCTTCCTGCCGGTGACGCTGCCCAACTTCGCCGCCGCCATGGCCATCCCGCGCCTGACCAAGCGCTACGGCAACCCCACCGTGCTGGTCGGCGGCCTGCTGATCGCCGTCGTCGGCATGGCCTGGCTCAGCCGCCTCGGCGCCGACACCGACTACCTCACGGGCATCGCGCTGCCGATGGCCCTCATCGGCATCGGCCAGGGCGGCGCGCTCGGACCGCTGACCGCCGGCGGGCTGACCGGCGTGGAACCCCAGGACGCCGGCGCGGCCGGCGGCGTGACCAACGTCGCCCACCAGATCGGCGGCTCGCTCGGCCTGGCCGTCCTGGTCGCCGTCTTCGCCGCCGCCGACGCGCCCACGCTGCACGGCAGCGCGCTGCTCGCGCATCGCATCTCGGCGTCGCTGAGCGCCGGCGCCGTGCTCCTCGCGCTGGCCCTGATCGTCGCGCTGGCCGTCCGGCCGCGCAGCCCCCGACGGGCTCGCGCCGCGCAACGCGCGATGGCCACCAACGAGACACGGGAGCACGACGCCCACCAGGTCCTCGCGGTCGATCGGGCGGGCTACACGGTGGTGACGGCGTAGCCCTCGCCCTTGGCGATCCGCTCGGCCGTCTGCTTGACCTTGTCCAGGGTGGCCTGCTCGGACTCCAGGTTCTCGCGCAGGAGCCGTGCGACCTCGGTGGCGCCGCGCGCCTCGGCGTTGGTCACGAGGATCTCGT
>JAOPZG010000637.1 GCA_025964215.1 Conexibacter sp. | reverse complement strand
GGCGCGGGTCAGCTCGGCGGCGCCGCGGTGGGGCGGGTCGCTGTGCGCGGAGCCCCAAGAGAGGCCGACGGGCGCGCCGGCCGCTGCGAGCGCTCGGGCGATCTCGGCGACGAGCGCGTCCGCGGCTTCCACGCTCCCGCTGTCGAGGATCACGGCGAACTCGTCGCCGCCGACGCGCGCCGGCCGCGCCTGCGGGCCGCAGACCCTGGTCAGGACCGTGCCGACGAGCCGCAGGGTCGCGTCGCCGACCGCGTGCCCGCTGGCGTCGTTGATCGCCTTGAGCCCGTCGACGTCGCCGAGCAGCAGGGTGACGCCGGCGCCGGAGTTCGGGTCGAGCGAGCCGGCGAGGTGCTCGTCGAACGCGCGCCGGTTCGCGATGCCCGTGAGCGCGTCGCGGTAGGCGGCGTCCAGGAGCTCCGAGAAGCGCTCGGCGCGGCCGATGGCCTGCGCGAGCTGCGCGCAGATCTCCTGGAGGAACGCGAGGTCCGACGGCAGCAGGGCGGGCGCGCCGGCGCCGTTGGTGATGTAGATCTCGCCCCAGGTCTCGCCCTCGTAGACGATGGGGACGGCGGCGCAGGCGACCTTGCCGAGCTCCTTGAGGAGCTCGCGCTCGGCCTCGTCGGCGTTGTCGTCGTCGAGGCTCGTGACGTGCGGCTCGCCGCGGCGCAGCACGGCGTGCGCGAGCGGGAACATCGCGATCTCATAGGTCTCGTAGGCCGGCAGCCGCTCCTCGCCGGGCCCGAGCTCGCCGACGTTGATGAGCGTCTGCAACACGCCCTCCTCGAGATGCCAGCGGCTGATCGAGACCGACGAGACCTCGAGCGCCGTCAGGATCTGATCCGCCGCGATCTCCAGCACCTCATCCAGCTCATGCGCCCCCGAGACGGCGGCCGCCACCGACGCCAGCGCGCCGAGGCGGCTCTGGACGACCTCGGCGGGTTCGTGCGGGGCGGACATACAGTGGTCCTCCGGGTATCGGCAGAGATCGGCCGCTGCCCGATGGGGCGGGTCGGCCAAGCGTCCGAGCGCGTGACGTACCGCGGCAGCGGACGGGCTTCCTGCGCGATGATGTCGCCGTGAGCTCACGAGACGCAGCTCGAGCACGACGCGGGTGACAAGAAGGTGCGGCTGTCGGTGAGTCACGTGGAATGATGGGCGATCAATGGCGCTCTGAACTGGATCCTGGACGGCGTCGGATCCGAGACGGCGGAGCGGTGGCAGCGCTTCGGGGTCGAGCATGCGTCGGCTCCTCGGAGGCCGAGCTGACGCAGGTCACCCGCGAGCTCCGCGTGCTGGCGGCTGACGACGCGAGGGAGTTCGACATCCCCGATCCTCCGCGAGCTGGCGTGGCCGGCGACCAGACGTGATTCAGGACGCCCGCCCGATCTCGCAGCGGCTCCTCGCGTTCGTCGTCGCCGACCTGGCATGGCTCGAGGAGGATGGCTATGCCCACGTCCGGACGAGGGACCTGGAGACGCGGTTCCAGGCGGACTACGCCGGTGAGCACGGTCGCGTGTCGGTCAGCATCGACGCCGCTCGCAACAACGCCGAGATCTGGCTCGCTCCACCCTCGCCCGTTGATCCCGCGGCACCGATCGACTTCCTGCGTGGCGAGGAGCCGCGCGTGATGCTCGAGGCGGTGTTGATGATGTACGAGTTGCCGGTCCCGCCGGGCCGGTGGGGCTCACCGGATGGTGCCGACGCCGCCGTGGCCCGGTACGTGGGCGCGCTGAAGCAGTTGCGCGCGGTCGAGCTGGCGGGCGACTGGTCGCGGTTCGAGGAAGCGCGTGCGGCTGGGCGCAGGGTGCGGCGTGATGCGGTCGAGCAGGTGCGCGACCCGCAGATGCGGGCGATCATGCGGGGGATGCGGCGGCGTTCGCCGCCGGGCGGCTGAGATGCGGGGTGGCCCCCACGTGCCCCTGATCGTGCAGCATCCACCATCGAAGAGCGTAATCTCGCCGGATGCGCTCTCGCTCGCTTCGCATCCTCCTCGCGCTGGCCGCCGTCGCGCTCGCGCCGGCCACAGCTTCCGCCGACACCCCGCTCACCGTCGGCCAGACCTGGCTCGGCAACTCCGAGGCCGCATGGATCTTCCAGGGCGGCTGCCAGACCGACGCCCACGGCGACCGGGTGATCCCGGTGACGTACGCCGGCGTCTCGGCGTTGCAGGTGACCTCGTATCCCGAGGACGTCGCGGCGAACAACGGCACGTGCGGCACGTCGCCGAACGACAACCCGCGGGCGCAGCTCAACGGGCCGAACGTGATGGTCGCGGGCGGGACGTACCGGATCAGCGGGTCGATGGCGTTCGCCCCGGGCTTCCCGGCGATGCTCTCCGGCGGCTGGCACGAGCAGATCCAGTGGGCCTACGGGCCGCCGTACGCGGGCTCGCCGGAGAACCGGGTGATGTCGACGAGCTCCGGCCTGTTCGGGGAGCGCAAGGCCGACGGCCCGTTCGACTGGGGCCAGGTGGCGATGCAGAAGGGCACGTGGTGGCACTTCGACTTCGGCGTGAAGCTGTCGACGAGCGCCGGCGGCGCGAACTGCGGCTGGCACTGGACCGCCGCCTACACCACCACCTACACGGTCGTCTACCCGGCCGGCGGCGACAACGCGCCGTGCGAGGCGACGATCATCGCGTCGATGAGCCAGGGCCCGTACCGGCTGATCCTCGACTCGTACGCGAAGGCCGGGTCGTTCCCGGCCGGGACCCCGAGCACGGTCTACTTCGGCACCGACTGGAAGGTCCAGCGAACGGCGTGACCGCGCCTTGACGGCGGTCCCCGGCGCTGAGAGGGTCTGCGCGATCAACGAGAGGGAGGCCCGCCGATGAGCAAGCGCATCGTCATCGCCTGCGACGCCGGACGGGGTCGCCGGACGACGGTCGCCGCGAGCGCGGCCAGGACGTCCGGCCCGACGCCCTGGCCGGCAAGCACGACTCGATGAACCCCTTCTACCGGGCGATGGGGCCGCTCGATCGCCGGCTCGAGCAGGCGCCCGGCAGCACCGTGTCCTCCAGCGCCCGCCTGCGGCTGGAGACCCCGAGCGCCGAGTACCACCCCAAGACGCTGCAGGACTACGTCGCCGCGAACCCCGATCGGGTGACGCCCGTCGTGGAGTCGCCCTAGGCGGGACCGGCGTCCTCGACGGCGCCCTCCGGCGGCGGGTCGGTCTCGAGCTGCACGACCTCGCGGCGCACCGGCACCGTCTTCTTGACGTGCTCGGTGACCAGGACCTTGCGCAGCCGGACGCGCTCGGCCGGCTTCATCGGCGTCGTGCCGGTGGTGAGCTCCTCCTCGGAGCGGATCATCTCGGCGTGGTCCTCGGTGGCGGGCGCGGGCGGCGCGGGCGGCGCCGCGCTCGTCGTCCCGTAGTGCCGCGCCAGCCGCTCCTGCTCGGCCTCGTCGAGGCCCGTGTCCGGATCGATCTTCGGCGCGTCGCGGACGAGCTCCGCGTCGTAGGGGACGACGAGGTCGCCCTCGCGCTCGGCGATCCGGGCGAGCGGGACGATCGACTCGTGGCGCCCGAAGAGGCCGGTGCGCACGCCGGCGTAGGCGGCGCGGTCGATCGCCTCGTCGAGGTAGAGGTCGCCGAGCTTGCCGAGCGTCTCGCCCTTGCGGTCGAGGACCGTGCGGCCGCGCCAGTCGAGCAGCGTGTTGAGGTCGTGGTCGGCCATCTCAGCGATCCGGGTCGACGCGCTCGGCGCGCGCCTGGTGGGCGGAGGCCTCGCGGGCCGAGGTCTCCGCGGCGTCGCGGTGGGCCTCGGCCTCCTTCTCGGCGCGCACCGCCCGCCGGCGATGCTCTTCGGCCTCCTCGTTCTCGCTCGCGGCGAGCTGCTCGGCGCGGCGCGCGAGGTCGTGCTCGCTCTCGGCGACGTCGCTGAGACGGCCCGCCTCGGAGACGCGCGCGCGAGCCTCCACGCGCCGCTGCTGGCGGCGGTGCGCGAGGCGGCCGCGGAGCGCGAGGAACGCCGCGACGAGCAGCGCGACGACCACGACGGCCAGGATGATCCAGACGGTGCTGCTCATGTCATAGTCCTTGGTTTGTGAGACAGCGTGTCTCGTTTCTCCTACTTGGCCCCGTGCGAGTCGAAGGCGCCGGCGTTCTCCTCGACGTGGCCGGACTCGCGGCTCTCGCCCTCGCCGACGCCGGGCGAGCCGACGTGGTCGCCGCCCCGCGGGTGCTGGTCGATGCCGCTGCCGCGGCGGGTGAAGATGCCGTAGGTGGCGCCGATGAGCGTGAGGACCACGACGACGAGCACGATGATGACCATGCCCCCGGACTCCCCGTTTCCCAGGGGAAAGATCCGCGCTCTGTGCAAGATGGAGGTGTCGGCGGACCTCGGCGCGCGGCTACGCGCCAGCTTCGCTGGGCGTTCTCGACCCCGAAGCGAGACACCGTGATCTGCTTCGTCCGCTCGACGCGATTGCCAGCTTCCGGTGCATCGCGCGAGCATGGGGATCTCCCGTGCGGCGGCCGGCGCCACGACGCCCGCGAGCGCCCGGGCCGCGCCCGTCCCGCTTGTCTCATTTCTGTTTGTGCCCGTCCCGGATCGCGTATCTCGGTTGACAGCAGCAGCGGAGCAGTTCACCTACAACGAGAGGAGGGGCGCATGCCCACCACCCAGGACGTCGCGAGCTGGAAGGGCGAGAAGGTCGTCGGCAACGACGAGCAGAAGCTCGGCACGATCGACGAGATCTACCTCGACGACGAGACCGGCAAGCCGGAGTGGCTCGCGGTCAAGACCGGCCTGTTCGGCAGCAAGGTGACGTTCATCCCGCTGGCCGACGCGACCGCGCACGACGACCACGTCCACGTCCCGTTCGACAAGGACCTGGTCAAGGACGCGCCGAACGCCGAGGCCGACGGCCAGCTCTCGCAGGACGAGGAGGCCGCGCTGTACGCGCACTACGGCTACGAGTACTCCGAGCGCCGCTCGGACTCCGGCCTCCCGGCCGGCGGCACCGACCGGGCCGCGGGCGGCACCGTGGGCCACGACACCAGCGGCCCCACGACCGACGACGCGATGACGCGCTCCGAGGAGGAGCTGACCGTCGGGACGACCTCCCGCGAGACCGGTCGCGCGCGGCTGCGCAAGTACGTCGTCACCGAGCAGGTCGAGACGACGATCCCGGTCCAGCGCGAGGAGGTCCGCGTCGAGCGCGAGCCGATCACCGACGCCAACCGCGGCGACGCGCTCGACGGCCCCGCGATCTCCGAGGAGGAGCACGAGGTCGTCCTGCACGCCGAGGAGCCCGTCGTCCAGAAGGACGTCGTCGCCAAGGAGCGCGTGCGCATGGACAAGGACACGATCACCGAGGACGAGACCGTCTCCGACGAGGTGCGCAAGGAGCGCATCGACGTCGAGGGCGACACGCCCAAGCGCTAGCGCCGACGACCGCGCGCCGCCCCGCCGCGCCCCTCAGGGTGCCGCGCGGCGGCGGCGCGCGCCGGTGCTGCTGCGCACGAGCACGAACGCGCTGGCGACGATCAGCAGCAGCACGCAGACGAGGAAGGTCATCCACGTCACGTCGGCGACCGCGCCGCGCAGGCCGTGCTTCGGGTTGCCCATGGCGGCCGTGATCGCGAAGTCGATCAGCGTGAAGATCGCCAGGCCGACGAGGGTCCGGCGGGTCAGGATCTGTGAGGTGTTCATGGGAGCGGCAGGCTAGGTCGCGGCCCGGGCCGTGTCATCGGCCCGCAGGCGGATCTTGCCACTCCGCCGCCAGGCCGACGCCGGATCGGCCCGGAGGCCGATGCGGGCGCTCGCGGGCGCCGGTAGCGTGCCGCCCGTGACGCTGCGAGCGGTCCTCCCGCGCCGGTGGTCCGAGCCCCTCCTCGCCGTGGCGCTCGCCGGCCTCGCCGTGCTCGAGCTCGTCGTCTACGACCTGCTCCACACGCCGCTCCAGGCACTGCTGGCCGCCGCGGTCGGCCTGCCGGCGGCGCTGCGCTTCCGGGCTCCGCTCGTCGCCGTCGCCTTGACCGGCGTGGCCGCGGTCGCGCTGGAGAGCCAGGTCGACGACGGCGGCCAGCTCTTCAGCTACCTCGTCTGCCTGCTGCTGGCGCTCTACGCCGTCGGCTCGCGGCGGACCGGCTGGCGCCTGGCCGCGGGCGGCGTGCTGGCCGCCGTCCTGCTCGGTGCCGCGATGGTCGTCCGGGAGGGCGCCACCGACGACCTCGTCCTCGCCGCCGTGCTGCCGGCGATCGGGCTGCTGATCGGCCGGGCGGCCGGCGTCCTGCAGCTGGAGACCGAGGTGCTGGAGACGCGCGCGACCCGGCTCGAGCAGGAGCGCGACGAGTTCACGCGCGCGGCGGTCCGCCAGGAGCGCAGCCGGATCGCGCGCGAGCTCCACGACGTGATCGGGCACTCGATCAGCGTCATGGGCCTCCAGGCGGGCGCGGTGCGCAGCGTCCTGCCGGCCGAGCGCGGCGAGGAGCGCGCGGCGCTGCTCGCGGTGGAGCGGACC
>JAOPZG010000635.1 GCA_025964215.1 Conexibacter sp. | reverse complement strand
TGCGCCCCGGCCGCTTCGACCGCCGCATCGCCGTCAGCCCGCCCGACGTCGAGGGCCGCGAGAAGATCCTCCAGGTCCACACGCGCTCGGTCCCGCTGAGCGACGACGTCGACCTCAAGGGCCTCGCCGCGACGACGCCCGGGATGGTCGGCGCCGATCTGCGCAACCTCGTCAACGAGGCCGCGCTCGGCGCCGCGAAGTCCGGCCACAAGCAGGTCGAGTCCGCCGACTTCTACAACGCCTTCGAGAAGATCGTCCTCGGCACCGAGCGGCGGATCACGCTCAGCCACGAGGAGCGCGAGCGCACCGCCTACCACGAGGGCGGCCACGCCCTGCTGGGGATGCTGGAGCCCGGGGCCGACCCGGTCCGCAAGGTCTCGATCGTCCCGCGCGGCCGCGCGCTCGGCGTCACCTTCCAGTCGCCCGAGAGCGACCGCTACGGCTACGACACCGCCTACCTGCTCGGCCGGATCACCGGCGCGCTGGGCGGCCGCGCAGCCGAGGAGATCGTGTACGGGTCGGTCACCACCGGCGCCGAGTCCGACCTCCAGCAGGTCACGCAGATCGCGCGCTCGATGGTCGGCCGCTGGGGCATGTCCGAGGCGATCGGCCTCGTCACCGTCATCTCCGAGGAGCCGCAGTACCCCGGGACCGACCCGGCCTCCGAGGAGACGCGGGAGCTGATCGACCGCGAGGTCCGCCGGATCGTCGACGAGTGCTACGTCCGCGCCGTCGAGCAGCTCAAGGAGAACCGCGAGCGCCTCGACGGGCTCGCGACGAAGCTGCTCGAGCGCGAGACGCTCGACCAGGACGCGGCGTACGAGGCCGCGGGCTTCGTGCGCGGCAGCGCGCCGGGCGACCGCCCGCCGCACGGGATGCTCAAGGAGCCGACGGTCTCGGCCTCGCCGGAGCTCCTGAACGCGCCGGACGACACGTCCACCGCGTAGGACCCGCGCAACTTCTCCACCCCCGCGGCCGTTCTCCTCACACGGCCCCGGGGGACAAGAAGTCCTCCCAGACGTCGCCCCGGGGCCGTCTCCTCTCCCATGTCCCGACTCGTCCCCGCGCGGGCGGCGCTGGTCGCCGCCCTGCTGCTCACGCTCGCCTGCGCCGCCGGCTCCGCGCCCGCCGCGCAGGCCTCCTCCCGCGCGCCGCTGTACTTCGACGCCGGCTCCGCCGCGATCGACGACACCACGCGCGACGCGACCCTCGACCGGCTCGCGGGCCTCGGCGTCCACGCGCTGCGGATCGGCCTCGTCTGGGCCGCGGTCGCGCCCGATGCCGGCAGCGCCACGCGGCCGGCCTTCGACGCGGCGGATCCCAATGCCTATGACTGGGGCGGCTACGGCCGGCTCGTCGACGCCGCCCACGCGCGCGGCTGGCGCGTCCTCATCACCTTCAGCGCGCCGGTGCCCAAGTGGGCGACCGCGGCGCGCGCCGACCAGGTCACGCGACCCAGCCCGACCGCGTTCGGCGCGTTCGCCACGGCCGCCGGCCGGCGCTTCGGCGATGCGGTCGACGCGTGGGGCCTGTGGAACGAGCCCAACCACCCGCGCTTCCTCAAGCCGCAGTACGTGCGGGGCAAGCCGGCCGCGCCGGCGCTCTACCGGGCGCTGCACCTCGCGGGCGTCCGCGGCCTCGAGGCCGCCGGCCAGACCGAGGACACCATGTTGGCCGGGGAGACCGCGCCGGGCGGCGACCGCAGGAGCTCGATCCCGCCGCTGCAGTTCCTGCGCGGCGTCTACTGCGCCGGCTGCGCGAAGCTGCGCATCGACGGCTGGGCGCACCACCCCTACGCCAACCGGCGCGGCCCGTCCTACGTCCCGCCCGATCGCGACAACGTGACGATCGGCGTGCTGAGGCGGCTGGAGACGGCGCTCGACCGCGCCGCGCGTCGCAAGGTCCCGGTGTGGATCACGGAGTTCGGCGTGCAGAGCGCGCCCGACACCCTGCTCGGGGTCCCGCTCGCCCGGCAGGCGGAGTTCCGCTCGATCTCCGAGCGGCTGCTGCGCGCCGACCCGCGCGTCGCCGCGCTCGCCCAGTACCTGCTCGTCGACGACACCGCGCTCTCGGGCTTCCAGTCCGGCCTGATCACCGCCGCCGGCCGCGCCAAGCCGAGCCTCGACGAGTTCCGGCTGCCGCTCGCCGTCCGGCGCAGCGGGCGCACCGCGCTGCTGTGGGGGCTCGTCCGCCCGGCCGACGGCGCGACGCGCGTCGAGGTGCTCGTCCGGGACCGCTCGGCCGCGCACTCCACCGCGGTCGCGACGCGGCCCACCGACGCGGGCGGGACGTGGACCGCGCGGCTGCCGTGGCGCGCCGGCCGGACCTGGCGCGTGCGCTGGACGTCGCCCGACGGCGCGACGTTCGTGGGACCCCCTGTACGGGTGTACGGGTAACCGGAGCGCAGGACACCGGCCCGCCCCCACGAAGTGGGACATCCGATCGGGTTGGATGCGCGTAAGCCCACGTGCAGAAGCCCGTCACCGGGGTACACCTCCCAACCGAATCCGACATGCCCACCCAGATCCCGACCATGTACGCCACCGAAGTCCGCCAGCACCTGATGCTCCTGGGTGAGGAGCGGGTCCTCGCGCACGAGGCCGGGCTGGATCACGACCGCGCGTACATGGCCGACCTCGAGGACGAGATCGCGACGTACCGGTCGGCCTACATGGGCGCCGTCGTCACCGAGATCGCGATGCTCCGCGCGCGCCTCGACGCGCCGCTCCAGGGCTAGCCGGACGCGCCAGGTTGGCGCTCCGCGGTCTGGCTGCGGACCGCGCAAAGGAGCAACCCCCTCCAACGGTGAGGCTCCCACAGCCGCTTCCCTGCCAGAATCCGGTGACGTGCGCGGGTCAACCCTCATCGTGGTCGCGGCGCTGTCGCTCGGCGCGTCCGCGGCGCCCGCCTCGGCGTCTGCGGCGGACGCGCCCGCGTGCGCGCACGCCGGCGAGCAGGCCACGGCGTTGAGCATCGCCCAGACGCGCAGCGCGATC
>JAOPZG010000594.1 GCA_025964215.1 Conexibacter sp. | reverse complement strand
CGCCGAGCGCCGGCGGCGAGAGCCCCACGACCAGCGCGGCCCGCGTCGCCCACGGCTCCGGCACGAGCGCGCGCCCCAGCGCCGCGGCCAGGCAGAAGCCGAGCGCGGCGATCAGCGCGAGCCAGATCCGCACGGCGGTCGGCCCGCCGAGCGCGTAGGCCGGCGCGATCAGCAGCGTGAAGCCGAGCCCCGCCGGCTCGACCAGCCGTCCGTCGGTCGGCGCCGCCGCCGGGCGCAGCGGGCCCGAGTACCACGAGCGCCAGGCGTGGGTGGCGTACTCGTCGCGCAGGTCGACGTCGCCGTCGGAGACGAGCGACTCCGCGCTCAGCAGCCGGTGCGCCTCGGGCGCGCTCAGCGTCCGGCCGTCCGGACCGCCCGGGACCAGGAGCGTCAGCCCGTAGGCGGCGACGAGCACCAACCACAGCGGCAGCGCTCGCCGGACGGCGGGCAGGACGGGCATCGGTGCCGAGCCTACGCGAACGGTCCCCGTTCACCGGCCGTTCACCTCCTCGTCACCGGTGCTTCACCAGCGCCCCCGCGGCGGCCTGTTGGGTGTAAGACCTATGACACGCATCTCTCGTCTCCCGGCCGTCCTCGGCGGCCTCGGGGCTGTGGTGGTCCTCGGCGTGGGCGCCTCCCTCGCCGTCGGCGGAACCGACAACCCCACCAACAACGTCCGAGCCGCGCTCGACGGGTCCAAGCCCAAGAACGTCATCTTCCTGCTCGGCGACGGCATGGGCACGCAGGAGATCACCGCGGCCCGCTACTACGCCGTCGGCGCCGCCGGCAAGCTCAACGTCGACCGCATGCCGTTCACCGGCTTCGACAAGACCTGGTCGGTCAAGCCGGCCGCCGCCGCGCCCTACCTGCCCGACTACGACCCGGACTCCGCCTCGACCGGCACCGAGTGGGCAACCGGCCGCAAGACGCTCGACGAGCGCATCTCGCAGGGCCCGAGCAGCGCGATCAGTGTTCCGGGCGAGAACTACAAGACGGTCCTCGAGGAGTGGCAGGCCGCCGGCAAGAAGGTCGGCGACGTCTCCACCGCGGAGATCACCGACGCCACGCCCGCCGTCCTCGCCTCGCACATCTCGCTGCGCGGCTGCCAGGGCCCGGCCAACATGGGGTCCTGCGCGTCGGAGCGCAAGGGCGCCGGCGGCCTGGGCTCGATCGCCGAGCAGGAGGTCGACCACAAGGTCGACGTGCTCCTGGGCGGCGGCCGCGACCGCTTCACCGCGACGATCCCGGACGGCCCCGACGCGACCAAGTCCGTGGTCCAGTCCGCGCAGGACAAGGGCTACCAGTACGTGACCGACGCGACCGGCCTCGACGCGGTGACCGACAAGGGCAAGCCGGTCCTCGGCCTGTTCAACGCGGGGAACATGACCACCGAGTTCTCGCAGTCGGCGCCCTCCGCGCTCGGCGCGGGCACGACCACCACGTGCAACGAGAGCGCCCGGCCGGCCAGCGAGCCGAGCCTCCCGGCGATGACGAGCAAGGCCTTGTCCTTGCTCGAGAACGACAAGGGGTTCTTCCTCCAGGTCGAGGGCGCGTCGATCGACAAGCAGGACCACGCCACCAGCGCGTGCGGCCAGATCGGCGAGACCATCGCCTTCGACAAGGCCATCGGCGTCGCCCTCGACTACCAGCAGCTGCACCCCGACACGCTGGTCGTCGTCACCGCCGACCACGCCCACACGAGCCAGATCGTCTCCGAGGACGCGACCGGCACCGGCCTCCCGACCGGCTACTCCACCAACCTGGTCACCAAGGACGGCCAGACGCTCTCGCTGACCTACGGCACCGCCGGCTACAACTCGGCCAGCCCGGGCTCGGCGCCGGTCGCGACGCCGCCCAGCCAGCAGCACACCGGCTCCGTGGTCCCGATCTGGGGCATCGGCCCGCAGGGCTCCGCGGTCCTCGGCACCAACGACCACACCGACCTGTTCGACCTGCTCCGCGGAGCCAAGGTCGCGCAGGCGGCGCCGTCGACGACGACGACCGTCACCCAGACCCAGACGGTCACCGGTCCCACCACGACCGTCAGCGTCCCGGCCAAGCCCGGCAAGCCGCGCGTCGGCCTCGCCGTCGGCTCCGGCGCGACCCGTAAGTCCGGCGTCTCGGTCTCGGTCGCGGCGGTCGACGCCAAGGGCGTCAAGGTGACGCTGAAGCAGGGCACGAAGACGATCTCGTCCAAGTCCCTGCAGTCGCACGGCGGCATCGCGCACCTCCCGGCCACCAAGGCCAAGAAGGGCGCCGTGAAGGTCTCGGTCACCGCGACCGGCACCGGCGGCACCGCGACCGCGTCGGCCACGACGACGCTCAAGAAGTAGGACTCGCTCGCCCCGCCGGCCCCCGCGCTACGCGGCGGGCCCGGCGGCGGTGCGCTCCGCCAAGGCGACCAGCGTCCGGACCATCACGCCGGTCCCGCCCTTGGGCCCGTAGGCGCGCCCGCTGTCCCACGCCGTGCCGCAGATGTCGAGGTGCGCCCACGGCACGCCGCCGGTGAAGCGATGCAGGAACTCCGCGGCGGTGCAGGCCGCGCCGGTGCGCAGCGGCGACTGGTTGGCGACGTCGGCGGTCGCGCCCTTCACCAGCTCGGCGTAGCGCTCGTGCAGCGGCATCCGCCAGATCAGCTCGCCGGCCTCGCCGGCGGCGCCGGCCACCTCGTTGGCCCATCCCTCGTCGTCGGCCCAGAAGCCCGAGTAGACCTTGCCGAGCGTGCTCATGATCGCGCCGGTGAGCGTCGCGACGTCGACCAGCCGCTCGGCGCCCTGGTCGATCGCGGGGTGCAGGCAGTCGGCCAGGACGAGGCGGCCCTCGGCGTCGGTGTTGTCGATCTGGACCGTGAGGCCCGCGGCCGAGACGACGACGTCGCTCGGCTTCATCGCGCTCCCGCTGAGCAGGTTCTCGGTCGCGCCGACGACGCCGATCACGCGCACCGGGAGCTTCAGCGCGGCGATCGCGCCGAGCGCCTCGACCACCGCGGCGCCGCCGGTCATGTCGTACTTCATGTCCGCCATCGAGCCGGCCGGCTTGATCGAGATCCCGCCGGAGTCGAACGTCACGCCCTTGCCGACGAGGCCGAGGACCGGGCCGGTCGCGCCTTCCGGCTCGTAGCGCAGCGTGATCAGCGCGGGCTCCTCCTCGGAGCCGGCGGCGACCGCCGCGAACGCGCCCATCCCGCGCTCCACGATCGCGTCGCGGCCGGCGACCTCGCAGCTCAGCGTGTCGTGCGCGGCGGCGACCACGTGCGCCCGCGCGCCGAGCGCGGTCGGCGTCAGGTGGTTGGCCGGCGTGTTCTGGAGGTCGCGCGCCGCGTTGACCGCCTCGGTGACGACGACCGCGCGGGCGACCTCGCCGGCCTGGTCGACGTGGTCGCTCACGATCAGCGCCTCGATCCCGCTCGCGCCGTCCGGCGCGCTCGTCTTGAACGCCGTGAAGCGATAGGCCGCCATCAGCGTCCCCTCCACGACGGCGCGCGCCGGCTGGTGCTCGCGCGCCTTGTGCGGCAGCTCGAAGCAGACGATCGACGCGCCCAGCTCCCGCGCACGCCCGTGCGCGGCGGCCGCCGCGAGCCGCAGGCCCTCGGCGCTCAACCGCTCCCGCGCGCCCAGCCCGACCAGGATCCAGCGCTTCCCCGCGGCGTGCGCGACGGCCAGCGCGCCGGGGCTCGCCTGCGCCTCGCCGGCGTCCACGAGCGCCTGCAGCGCGCCCTCCTCGACGTCGTGGGGCACGCCCTCGCCCTCGACCAGGCCGACGACGACGGTGTCGGCCGCGGTGGACGCCGCGGCCTCGGTGGTGGCGGTCACGCGCATGGGATCGCACGCTACTCGTTACCGTTCCGCTCCCAAGGCGGCGCAGCTGCCGCCTACGCTGTCCCTGACCCGACTCCAGAGACCGAGAACCTCCATGCCCAAGACCGTCATCCTCGGCGCCGCCCGCACCCCGATCGGGAAGCTCGGCGGCGGCCTGTCCTCCGTCGACGCGACCGACCTCGGCGCGGCCGCCATCACCGCCGCGCTGGAGCGCGCTGACGTCGCGCCCGACCAGGTCGACCACGTCGTCATGGGCCAGGTCATCCAGGCCGGCCAGGGCCAGGTGCCCTCGCGCCAGGCCCAGATCAAGGCCGGGATCCCCAACGGCGTCTCCTCCGAGACCGTCAACAAGGTCTGCGCCTCGGGCCTGCGCGCCGCGGTGATCCTCGACCAGGCGATCCGCGCCGGGGACGTCGAGGTGGGCGTCGGCGGCGGCATGGAGTCGATGTCCGGCGCACCGTACCTGCTGCCCGGCGCCCGCTTCGGCTACCGCATGGGCGACGCCAAGGCGCTCGACGCGATGGTCCACGACGGGCTCACCAACCCGTTCAGCGGCAAGCAGATGTTCGTCGAGGCCACCGAGGTCGGCGACGAGCTCGAGCTGACGCGCCCGGACCTCGACCGCTGGGCCCTGCGCAGCCACGAGCTGGCGCTCGCCGCGATCGACGACGGCCGCATGGCCGACGAGATCGTCCCGTTCACCGTGAAGGGCCGCAAGGGCGACACCGTGGTCGAGGTCGACGAGGGCCCGCGCCGCGGCTCGACCCTCGAGGCCCTGAGCAAGCTCCCCGGCCTCACCGGCAAGGAGGGCTCGCACACCGCCGGCAACTCACCGGGCGTCAACGACGGCGGCGGCGCGCTGGTCGTCGCCTCCGACGAGTTGGCGGCCGCCAACGGCAAGACGGTCCTCGCCGAGATCGTCGGCCACGCGCAGTTCGCCAACGACTTCGCCTACCTCGCCACGACGCCGGCCGGCGCCGCGCGCAAGGCCCTCGACAAGGCGGGCCTCCAGCCCGGCGACATCGACCTGTGGGAGATCAACGAGGCCTTCGCGTCGGTGACCCTGCAGTCGATCCGCGAGCTCGGCATCGAGGAGGACCGCGTCAACGTCAACGGCGGCGCGGTCGCGCTCGGCCATCCGATCGGCGCCTCGGGCGCCCGCATCCTCGGCGCGATCGTCCACGAGCTCCGCCGTCGGGGCGGCGGCCTCGGCGTCGCGGCGATCTGCTCCGGTGGCGGCCAGGGCGACGCGGTCATCCTCCGCGTCCACGGCTGAGGCGAGCACCTAGGCTGGAGGGCGATGACCCCGTCGCCCTCCTCCGCCGCCTTCTTCGACCTGGACCGGACGCTGATGTCCGGCTCCTCCGGCTTCTTCTGGGCCAGGGCCGCCGCGCGAGCGGGCATGATCTCGCGGCGGCGCCTGGCGCTCGACGCGTGGGAGAACGTCAAGTTCCGCCTCCGCGGCTCCACCGACGCGTCGACCGACCGCGTGATGACGCGGGTGGGGGCGATGCTCGAGGGCCGGCGCGCGCGGGACTTCCAGCGCCTCGGCCCGCAGGTCCTCGCCGGCGTCCTGCCGCGGCTCTACCCGCAGATGCTCGCCATCGCGTGGGGCCACCAGGACGCGGGCCGGCCGGTCTACATCGTCACCGCGGCCACGCAGGACACGGCCGAGATGATCGCCAAGGTGCTCGGCTTCGACGGCGGCCTCGGCACGCCGCTGGAGGAGGACGCCGAGGGCCGCTACACCGGGCGCCTCGCCGGGCCGTTCGCCTACCGCGAGGGCAAGCCGATGGTCATGCGCACTCTGGCCGCCGAGAAGGACATCGACTTGCGTGAGTCCTATGCCTACTCCGACTCGGAGTCCGACCTGCCGATGCTGCGCGCGGTCGGCCACCCGGTCGCCGTCAACCCGGACGGGCCGCTGGCGAAGGTCGCCCGCGAGGAGGGCTGGGACGTGCTGCGCTTCGACCGCCTCGGGGGGCGGATCGCGATGCTCGGCGGCCTCGCCGCCGCGGGGCTGCTCGGCGCGGCGGGAACGGCGGCGCGACGCAAGGTGGTGTCCAAGTGAGCGTGCGTGAGCTGACCGACCCGGGCTCGTCGCGGGTGGTCGTGCGATGAGCCTCCACGAGCTCAGCGACGAGCAGCGCGAGATCCGGGATCTCGCGAAGCGCTTCGCCGACGACGAGATCGCGCCCTACGCCTCCGCGTGGGACCGCGAGCATCGCTTCCCCAAGCCCGTGTTCGAGGCGCTCGGCGAGCTGGGGCTGATGGGCGCGTGCGTGCCGGAGCAGCACGGCGGCGCGGGCGTAGACTTCTTGTCCTACATCCTGGTCCTGGAGGAGCTCTCGCGCGCCGACGCCGGCGTCGGCGTGACCGTCGCGGTCCACACCAGCGCGGGCACGCTGCCGATCCTCGCGCACGGGACGCCGGAGCAGATCGACCGCCTCGTCCCGCCGCTCGCCCAGGGCCACGAGCTCGCCGCCTTCGCGCTGACGGAGTCCGGCAGCGGCTCGGACGCCGGCGCGATGCGCACCCGTGCCACCGAGAACAAGCTCAGCGGCACGAAGCAGTGGATCACCAACGGCTCGCACGCCCACACGTTCCTCGCCTTCGCGCTGGACCCCGACAAGCCGAGCGCCTTCGTCGTGCGCCGCGGCGCGCCCGGCTTCAGCGTGACCCGCGAGGAGGAGAAGCTGGGGCTCAACTCCTCCTCGACCGCCGACCTCGCCTTCGACGAGACGCCCGGCGAGCCGCTCGGGCCGCGCGGCGGCGGGATGCGGATCGCGCTCTCCACGCTCGACGGCGGCCGGATCGGCATCGCCGCCCAGGCCGTCGGGATCGCCCAGGCCGCGCTCGAGGTCGCGACCGCCTACGCCAAGGAGCGCCACGCCTTCGGCCGCCCGATCGGCGGCTTCGGCGCCATCCAGCAGAAGCTGGCCGACATGCAGACCGAGATCGAGGCGGCGCGCGCGCTCACGTGGCGCGCCGCGCGGCTCAAGCAGCACGGCCACCCGCACACGGTCGAGGGCGCGCAGGCCAAGTTGTACGCCTCGCGCGTCGCCCGCCACTGGACCGGCGAGGCGATCCAGGTCCTCGGCGGCTACGGCTACACCAAGGAGTTCCCGGCCGAGCGCTACTACCGCGACGCCAAGGTCACCGAGATCTACGAGGGCACGAGCGAGATCCAGCGCCTCGTCATCGCCCGCGCGCTGCTCGGCGAGGCCGCCCGCGAGTCGTAGGCTCCGCCGATGTCCACGATCACGGTCAACGGCACGACCATCAACTACGTCGACGAGGGCCCGCGCGACGCGCCCGCGCTGCTCTTCAGCCCGTCGATGTTCTTCGACCACCGGATGTTCGCCGCCCAGGCCGCCGCGTTCTCCGACCGCTTCCGCACCGTCCGCTACGACCTCCGCGGCCAGGGCGAGAGCCAGCGCCATCCGCGGCCGCTGCTCGACATGGACACCCAGACCGAGGACGCCGCCGCGCTGATCGAGGCGCTCGGCCTGCGCGACGTGACGTTCGTCGGCAACTCGATGGGCGGCTTCATCGGCCTGCGGCTCGCCGCGCGCCGCCCGGACCTCCTGCGCTCCGCGGTCGTCATGGGCACCTCGGCCGACGTCGAGGAGCAGGCCGAGGGCATGGACGCGCTCGCCGCGGCGGTCCTCGAGCACGGGATGGAGCCGGTCCTCGACGGCGTGTTGTACTTCATGTTGGGCGACACCACGCTCAAGGACCCGTCGCGGGCGGAGCTGCTCGCCGAGATCCGCGCGCTGCTCGCCAGCCGCACGCCCGAGTACGCCGACGCGGCCTGGCACATCGCGCACCGCCCGGCGATCCGCGACGAGCTGCAGGACATCAGGATCCCGCTGACCGTCGTCGCCGGGACCGAGGACCACACCTACCCGCCGGCGAAGTCCGAGCAGATCGTCGCCGGCGTGCCGCACGCCACCCTCGTGGTCATGGAGCGCACCGGTCACGTCCACGCGCTCGAGAGCCCCGAGGCCGTCAACGCGGTCATCGAGGCGCACCTCGCCGCGCTCACGGCTCCACCAGCCCCCGCCTGATCGCGTAGCGCGTCAGCTCGACGCGGTCGCGCATCCCGAGCTTGCGCAGGACGTTCTCGCGGTGGCGCTCGACGGTGCGCGGCGAGATCACCAGCAGCTCGGCGATCTGCTCGGTCGTGTGCGCCTCGGCGACGAGCTTGACGACCTCCTGCTCGCGCGGCGTGAGCACCTCGCCGTCGGTCGCCTCGCCCGCGGCGGCGGCCTCCAAGTGCTCGCGGATGATCGTCCGCACGGCCGGGGGATAGAGGAACGGCTCGCCGCGCAGCGCCGCGCGGCAGGCCTCGAGCAGGTCGCGGTCGGCCGCCGACTTCAGGACGTAGCCGGCCGCACCGGCGCGCAGCGCCTCGAAGAAGTACTGGTCGACGTCGTGCATCGAGAGCATCAGGATCCGCAGGCCGGGCCGCCGCGCCGTCAGCTCGCGCGCCGCCTGGAGGCCCGTGCGCCGCGGCATCGCGACGTCGAGGATCGCGAGGTCGACGTCCTCGCGCTGCCCGAGCTCCACCGCCTCGATCCCGTCGCCCGCCTCGGCGACGACGTGCAGGTCGGGCGCCGCGTCGAGGACGTGGCGCAGGCCGCGGCGGACCATCGCGTGGTCGTCGGCGATCAGCACCCCGGCCTTCAGCGGCACGCTCATGCCAGCGGCACCGCGAGCCGCACTTCCGTCCCGCCGCCCGGCGCGTC
>JAOPZG010000555.1 GCA_025964215.1 Conexibacter sp. | reverse complement strand
AATCGCGGCCTGGTCGGTCGACGGGCGGTCCTGCACGAGGCGCAGGTCGAGCTTGACGATGTCCGGCTGGACGAGCGGGAGCAAGGCGAGCGAGCGGACGTCGGCGCCGACGTCGTCGAGCGCGACGCCGTGGCCGGAGCCGCGCGCGTCGCCGACCACGCGCACGAGATCCGCCGGACGCGCGGTGACCGCGCGCTCGGTGATCTCCAGCACCAGGTCGAGCTCGCGCTGCGCGCGCTCCCACAGCGCCACGTGCTCCGGTGGGCACGGCGCGCCGATCGCCGCCGGCTCGCAGTTGATGAACAACGAGGCGGTGCGGCCGAGGCCCGCGTCGAGCGCGCCGCGGACGGCGGCCAGGCGGCAGGCCCAGTCCAGCTCGACCGTGCGCCCGCACGCGGCCGCCGCGGCGAAGAGGCGATCCGGGCGGTGCAGCGACGAGCCCTCGGGCCCGCGCGCGAGCGCCTCGTAGCCGAGCGTCTCGCCGCTGGCGAGGTCGACGATCGGCTGGTAGACGGCCACGACGCTGCCGTCGGCGAGGATCGCGCCGAGCGCGCCGCCGGCCGCGGCCGGGTCGAACGCGTCGTCGGGGACCAGGACGGCCTCGCCCGAGACCGCGCGGTGCACGCGGACGGTGTCCTTGCCGCCGGACTTGGCGGACTCCACCGCGGCGTCGGCGTCGTGCAGCAGGTCGGCCGAGGTCGTCGTCGTGCCCTGGCGGTAGAGGCCGATGCCGACGCTGACGCGGACCTCGAGGCGCAGGTCGCCGACCACGTGCGGCGCGTCGCGCGCCGCGGCCAGGATCCGGGCCGCGAGCTCCTTCGCCACGCGCTCGCCCTCGCCGACCGGCAAGTCCTTCAACAACAGCGCGAACTCGTCGCCGCCCTGGCGCGCGAGCAGGTCCTGCGGCCGGACCACCGAGCGCAGGCGATCGGCCACGACGCGCAGCAGCGCGTCCCCGGCCTGATGGCCCCACTGCTCGTTGACCCGGCGGAAGTCGTCGACGTCGATCTGCAGCAGCGCGATCTCGGTCTCGTGCACGCGCGCGCGATGCATCGCGGAGCGCAGCTCGTCGTGGAGCGCCGAGCGGTTGGCGAGGCCGGTCAGCGTGTCGAAGTACGCCAGCTCGTGCAGGCGGGCGTGGACGCGCATCCGGTCGGTTACGTCGCGCTGCGTGCCGAGCCAGCGGACGAGCGTGCCGGACGCGTCGCGCTCGGGCGCGATCGCGACCTCGTTCCAGAACGGCGTGCCGTCCGCGCGGTAGTTGAGCAGCGTGACGTAGGCGTCGCGGCCGGCGGCGATCGCCTCGGAGAGGATCGAGATCGAGCGCGGGTCGGTGTCCGGGCCCTGCAGCAGGTTCGGGTTGCGGCCGAGGACCTCGGCGGCGCCGTAGCCGGTCAGCAGCTCGAAGCCGGGGCTCACCCAGCTGATCGGCAGGCCGTCGGCCCGCGCGTCGACCGCCACGATCGCGGCGAGCCCTTCGAGGTCAGGGACGTGACGCTCCATACACCGGCTATCGACAGATGTCGAGGAAGCCGTAGTCCAGGTGTTCGCCGACCGCCACGGCTATCCCTCCAGCCGGAACGCGAGGTCGGCGTCGACGTCGGCGACGTCCATCTGCGCCTTCTGGAGCTTGCCCGCGTAGTCCCAGTTCATCGACTGCCAGCGCGTGAACTGGTCGAGGACCCAGATGCCCGACTGGCGCGAGCCGTTCCCGGACTTCCCGTTGCCGCCGAACGGCAGGTGCGCCTCGGCGCCGGAGGTCGAGTTGTTGACCGAGACCATCCCGGCGCTCACGCGCTCGCGGAAGCGCAGCGCGGTGGTCGCGTCGCGCGTGTAGATCGCCGAGGAGAGCCCGTAGCCGTGGCCGTTGGCGAGGGCGATCGCCTCGTCGAAGCCCTCGTAGCGCGCGACCCCGACCAGCGGCCCGAACGTCTCCGTGTTGGCGATCTCGTCGTCGATCCGGACGCCCGCGACGATCGTGGGGTGGACGTAGAGCCCGCGCTCGTGGTCGCCGACGAAGCCCGCCCGCGGGTTCTCGGCGGTGATGCGACCCAGCCCCGTCGAGCCGCTGACGGCGTGGTGGTCGCGGATCAGCCCGAGGTGCTCGTCGAGGAAGCGCTCCAGGAACTTCTCGTGGATCAGCGGGCCGTAGAGGACGTCCTGCATGGGATCGCCGATGGGCGCCGCCTCGACCGCGCGCGTCAGGCGCGCGACGAAGTCCTCGTAGACCTCCGCGGCCACGATCGCCGTGCCGAGCGACGTGCAGCGCTGCCCCGCGGTCCCGAAGCCGCCGAAGAGCGCGCCCTCGACGGCGAGGTCGAGGTCCGCGTCGGCGGTGACGACCATCGGGTTCTTGCCGCCGAGCTCCAGGCACGGCGACTGGAGGTGGCGGCCGCAGAGCGCGCCGATCTCGCGCCCGACGGCGCTCGACCCGGTGAAGCCGACCTTGTCGACCAGCCCCTCGTCGAGCGCGCGCTCGAGCCCCGCGAACGTCGTCGGCCCATCCGCCTGCACGACGCTCAACACGCCCTCCGGCAGCCCGCCGGCCTGGAAGAGCGCGCCGAGCGCCTCGCCGAGCGCCGGCGTGTAGTCGGCCGGCTTCCAGACCACCGTGTTGCCGCACAGCAGCGCCGGCACGAGGTACCAGGACGGCACCGCGACCGGGAAGTTCCCGGCCGTGATGATCGCCACGACGCCGACCGGGACCCGGAAGGTGAAGAGCTGCTTGTCGGGCATCTCGCTCGGGACCGTCTGGCCGTAGAGCCGCCGGCCCTCGCCGAGGAAGAAGTCGCAGGTGTCGACGATCTCCTGGACCTCGCCGAGCGCCTCGGGGTACGGCTTGCCGATCTCGCGCGTGACCAGGCGGGCGAGCGCCTCCTTGTTGGCCTCGACGGTCCGGCCGATCTGCTGGATCGCGCGCCCGCGCCGCGGGGCGGGTGTCGCGGCCCAGCCGGGCTGCGCCGCGCGGGCCGCCCGGGCGGCCGCCTCGAACGCCTCGGCATCGGCCACCGGACCCTCCCAGACCACGTCGTCGCGGTCGGCCGGGTTGGTGGACAGATGGTGGACAACGCTCATGAAACCGGACGCTAGCGCGTCCAAAGGTGTCCGGGACGGGACGGAAACGGTTCAAGCGCGTTCGCCGCGCTCCGATCTGGAGAGCAAGGACCGCGACCGCTTCGTGCTCTCCCGCGCGGCCTCTCCCCCTTCCCCATGAGACTCCCCAAGCTCCTCATCCCGCTCTTCGCCCTGGCCGCGTTCGCGCTGCCGTCCGCCGCCCAGGCCGCGACCCCCGGCGTCAACATCGCCGGCGCGCCGACCCCCGACCGCGTGAGCGAGGCGATCCAGACCGGCGCCAAGACGGTCCGCATCTTCGCCCTGTGGAAGGACTTCGAGCCCGACAACAAGAACGAGTACCCCTCGAACGAGGTCAACCTCCACAACTTGACCACGACGTTCGACAACGCGATCAAGCAGCTCAACGCCGCTGGCGCGCAGCCGATCTTCGTCGTGACCGAGGCCCCGGCGTGGGCCAACGGCTCCTCGGACGTCAACGTCCCGCCGGCCAACATGGCGGACTTCGGGGACTTCCTGAAGCGCTTCGCCGCGCACAACAAGGCCGTCGGCACGGTCGCGGGCTACGAGGTCTGGAACGAGCCCGACGAGAACACCTTCTGGCACCCGGCGCCCGACGCGGGCACCTACACCGCGATGCTCAAGGCCGCCTACGCGGGCATCAAGGCCGGCGACCCCGCCGCGACCGTCGTCGCGGGCCCGATGACCGGCAACGACTACACCTGGCTGCAGAACCTCTACGCCGCCGGCGCCGCCGGCTCCTTCGACGCCGTCGCGGTGCACACCGACACGGCCTGCCTGGACCGCGGCCCGGACGAGTTCTACCGCGAGAACGGCGGCCTGCTGGCGCGCTACACGTTCCTCGGCTACCGCACCGTGCACGACACGATGGCCGCCAACGGCGACGGCGGCAAGCCGATCTGGATGAGCGAGCTCGGCTGGTCCTCGACCAACGGCGGCCCGACCTCCTGCACCCGCGGCATGTGGACCGGCCAGAAGCCCTCGGGCGTCAGCGAGGCCAACCAGGCCGCGTACCTGGCCAAGGCCTATGCCTGCCTGGCGAACGACCCCTACGTGACGCAGGCCGACTGGTTCACGCTGCGCGACACGAGCGACGTCCCGGTGGACGAGCTCAACCACTATGGGTTGCTGCGCACCGACGGCTCGCCGAAGCCGGCGATGAGCGCGTTCCGCGCCGTCGCGGCCGCCGGTGGCGGCGCCGCGGGGTCCTGCGGCGACTTCGACGCCCCGGCGATCCGGGTCGTCAAGCCGACGCCCGGCCAGCAGTTCGTCGACAAGCTCGACCTGAGCGCCGCGGCCACCGACGGCGGCGTGGGCGTCGCCCGCATCACCTTCACCTTCGACGGCGGCCAGGACATCCGCAACTTCACCGACAACCTGGTCAACGACGGGCCGGTCGGCCTCGCCCCGTGGCAGGGCTCCGGCAAGCTCGCGCTCGGCCCGCACACCGTCGAGGTCACCGCGCTCGACAAGAACGGCAACACGTCGACCACGTCGATCCCGGTGCTCAAGGTCGCCGCCGGCGCGCTGAAGTCGACGCTGACGCCGACGGTCAAGCTCAAGTCCAAGAAGATCACCTGCAAGAAGCGCGTCTGCTCCATCGCCGGCTCGATCTCGCGCGCCGCGGCCGCCAAGGCCTCCGGCAACGTCCCGTCGCTGGGCGGCAAGGTCGCGGTCGAGTGGCAGTACCGCAACAAGAAGGGCAAGTGGCGCAAGCTGGTCGGCGGCCTGAAGCCGGCGAACAAGCCCTTCACCTTCAAGGCCAAGTTGAAGTACAAGGGCAAGTGGCGCGTGCGCGTCGTCTACCAGGGCCAGGCGCCGTGGAAGAAGACGGCGTCCAAGTACATCGCCTTCACGGTGAAGTAGGTCGCGCCGCGCGATAGCGTCCCGGCCATGACGTCTTCCGTCGTGGTCGTGGGCGCAGGCGTCCTCGGATCCTCGCTCGCCGATCGCCTCGCCCGCT
This sequence comes from Conexibacter sp., assembly GCA_025964215.1. Classification (GTDB taxonomy): domain Bacteria; phylum Actinomycetota; class Thermoleophilia; order Solirubrobacterales; family Solirubrobacteraceae; genus Baekduia. The sequence goes on along the minus strand of JAOPZG010000555.1, from coordinate 439 downwards.
CCGGGTGGGGCGTGACGCATGTGGAGCAGCACACGCCCGGGCACGTGCGCTCGGGCAGCGGCGACGAGTCGCGGCTGATCCGCTCCTGCCACGGCGACGACGAGCTGCACGCGCTGATGTCGCGGCGCGCGCTCGAGCTGTGGCGCGAGCTCGACCCGCGGCTCGTCTCGCCCTCGGGCGTGGCGTGGTTCGCGCGGCGCGCGGACGGGTGGGAGGCGGCGAGCGAGCGCGTGCTGACGCGGCTGGGGATCCCGAACGAGCGCGTCGACGCGGCGTCGCTGTTCCCCTCCGTGAACGTCGACGACCTCGCCTTCACGCTCTTCGAGCCCGAGGCGGGGCTGCTGCGGGCGCGCGAGGGCGTGCGCGCGCTGGCCGACCGCGCGGTGGAGGCGGGCGCCGAGCGGATCACCGCGGTCGCGCGGCCCGACGGCGAGCGCGT
>JAOPZG010000523.1 GCA_025964215.1 Conexibacter sp. | reverse complement strand
GCACCCACAGCACGTGGCTGATGCGGTGCTCGGCGACGTAGCGCACGACGTCCTGCGCGTCGAAGCCGCTGGAGGCCTTGACGTGCACGGTCCCGCCCTGGTGCAGGATCGGCCAGGTGAAGTCGTGGCGCCCACCGATGTAGTACAGGTCGATGATCGCGTAGGTGGAGTCCTGCGGCCCGAGCCCGTAGTCGGTGACCTGCTGCAGGTTGTTGAACATCACCGTGCCGTTGGACCACACGACGCCCTTGGGCTGGCCGGTGGTGCCCGAGGTGAAGATGATCTCGTGCGGGTCGTCGAGCTGGCCGGCGCGGGGCGGGATCTCGGCCGAGGACGAGCCGATCAGCTCGTCGTAGGAGAGGTCGCCGGGGCCGCCGTCGAGCGCGATGACCGTGCGCAGGTCCGGGACCTGGCCGGAGCGCCGCAGCTCGATGATCGCGGGCAGGAAGCGATCCTCCACGAAGATCGCGCGAGCCTGGGAGCGGCGCAGGAGGTTGGCGAGCTCGCCGTCGCGCAGGCGCCAGTTCAAGGGCACCATGATGGCCCGGGCGGCCGCGATCCCGACCTCGATCTCCAGGAACTCGAGCCGGTTGGAGCTCAGCACCGCGACGCGGTCGAGCTCCTCGATGCCGAGGCCGATCAGCGCGTTGGCGACGCGGCGCGAGGCGACGCGCAGCTCGCCGTAGGTGCGGCTCGTGTCCTCGAAGACGACCGCCGGCTTGGCGAGGTCGACCCCGTCGCGCTCGATCAGGTACGGGAGCGTCAGCGAGCTCCACCGCGCGGCGCGCGGCACGTTGACCTCGACCTCCCCGCCCTGCGACATCCCAGCTGCCTCCATCATCCGTTGCGGCGAGAGGGTCGCATCGACGGGTCCTGGGCGGTACTGGCGCTAGCGCCAGTACCCGCCGTCCGGGTCACCATTGCATCAGCGCCGCGAGGTCCTGGCGCAGGCCCGGGAGCACGAAGCGCCCCCAGGCCAGGCGGACGTCGGTGGTCTCGCCGCGGGCGTAGACGCCAAGGCCGGTGGTCATGATCGCGAAGAGCATCAGCGCGCCGAGCGCGGTGAAGGTGCGGACGACCTCGGGGTCGACCTCGCGGCCCGAGGCCTCCGCGTAGCGCGCGTGGAACCAGGCGCGGTCGGCGGTCGCGTTGAGCAGCTCGGAGCCGGGCGTCGTGAACTTGCCGGCGTGGTAGTCGAGGGCCATGTAGCCGAGGTCGAAGCGCGGGTCGCCGATGAACGACAGCTCCCAGTCGAGGATCCCGGAGACGCGGCCGCCGTCGATCAGGCAGTTGCCGATCCGGTAATCGCCGTGCACGAGGCAGGGCGCGACGGGCTCGGGCTCGCGGCTGCGGACCCAGGTGTAGGCCTCCTCCACGACGGGGTCGCGGACCAGGCGTGCGGCGTGGGAGACCGACTGCCAGTGGTCGACCGTGGCCTGGAAGTCGCGGACCGGGATCGCGCCGGCGGCCGGCGCGGGGTCGATCCGGTGGATCGCCGCGAGGTGGTCGGCGAGGTCGGCGGCGATGCCGCGCTCGCCCGCCCAGTCCTCGGCGAGCGCGACGCGGTCGCGCTTGCGCCAGACGTTGACGGCGTGGCCGTCGAGGCGGTCCATGACGAAGAACGGGCCGTCGTAGGGCGTGTCCTCCGACGGCTCGAAGCCGCGCACGGCGGGCGTGGGGATCGGCGCGTCGGCCACCAGCTCGAAGGTGCGGAACTCGGCGCCGAGGTCGGTGTCGAGCGTCGAGCCGCGGGGGCGGGCGCGCACGATGTAGGCCTTCTCGCCCGCCCCGGGGCCGTGGTCGACGCGCGCGGCGTAGGAGTGGCGCGACCAGCCGCCCTCGATCTGCTCGAGGTAGGTGACGCGGGCGGCTTGCGATGCGTCGCCGGCGGCGATCATCGTCTGGAGGAGGGCGCCGGCCTTGGCGTCGTCGATGCTCATGCGCCGGGCTCCTCGGGCGAGCGGGCGAGCGTCGCGACCTCGGCGTCGACCATGCGGCGCAGCGCGTGGTGCACGGCGGTGCGCGTGGGGTCGTCCGCGGGCAGCGCCTCCAGCAGGTCCTGGACGGCGTCGCCGATCGCGATCCCGTCGACCGCGGCGGCGATCTCCGCGCGGGCGGCCGTCGCGGCGGGGCGGTCGTCGCCCGCGAGCGCCGCGTCGAGGTCGGCGCGCGTGGCGGCCAGCAGCACGGCGGCGCCGCGCTGCTCGGAGGCGAGCAGCCGCGTGACGCTGAAGGCGGACAGGAGCTGGCTGCGCTCGAAGCCCTCGGGCGCTGCTTGGAGGTCGGCGGCCAGCCGCAGCATGCGGCCGACCCCCACCAGCAGCTCGTCGGATCTCAGGGCGTTGAACACGTGGCTCCCGTCACGGCGTCGATCAGGCCGAGCGCGCTCTCGCGGACCCGCTCGGGGGTGAGGCCGAAGCTCGGGGTGTAGAGGATCGCGTGGTCGAGCAGGCCGTCGTAGCGGCGCAGCGCGGCGCGGACGTCCTCAGGCGTGCCGGCGACGGCGAGCGCGTCGACCATCGCGTCGGGGACGGCGGCGACCATCGCGTCGAGGTCGCCGCGGCCGAAGGCCTCGCGGATCGTCTCCCCCGCCGCGCCGAAGCCGATCGTCTCCAAGAGCTTGGCGTAGGACTTGACCGAGGAGTAGAAGGCGATCTGCGCGGCGGCCTCGCGGCGCGCGACCTCGGCGTCCTCGTGGACGGAGGCGAAGACGAGGCTCGCGATGGCGATGTCCTGCGGATCGCGGCCGGCGTGCGCCGCGCCCCGCTCGATCGCCGGGAGGACGACGTCCTCGAGGTACTTGGTGGTGAACAGCGTGTGGCCGAGCAGCCCGTCGGCGACGCGGCCGGCGGTCTCGATCATCCGCGGGTTGACGCCCGCGGTGTAGATCGGCAGGTGGTCGCGGAGCGGCGGCTGGAGCTCGCCGGTCGGCGCGAAGTGCAGGCGGTAGAAGCGGCCGTCGTGGGCGATCGGGCCCTCATGGATGCGCCAGAGCCTGCGGACGAGCGTGACGAGCTCCTCCATCCGCACGGCCGGCGCATCGGGGACCTGGCCGTGCCAGTCGGAGATCATCCGGCGCGTGCCGTTGCCGAGCCCGAGGACGAAGCGCCCGTCGGAGATCTCGTCGAGGTCGCGCGCCTCGGCGGCGAGCACGAGCGGGCTGCGGCCGACGCCGTAGGCGATCGCGGTGCCGACCCGGCACCTTGTTGTACGGGTCGCCATCGCGGCGACGGTGATCGTCGCCGAGCGGTTGTAGAGCTCGGGCGTCCAGGCGGCGTCGAGCCCGGCCGCGTCGGCCGCGGCCGCGATCTCCCCCATGTCGCGCACCGAGGCCCCCTGGGGCTCGATGCCGATCGTCAGCGGTCCGGCCACCGGTGTCAGCGCGCCGTGAACTGCGGCGCGCGCTTGGCCCGGAAGGCCTCCAGCGCCTCGCGGAAGTCGGCGCCGCGCGTGGCCAGCGTCTGGCCGCGGTTCTCGACCTCGACGGCCTGCGTCAGCGAGCCGGCGTCGACGTTGGCGTTGAGCACGCGCTTGGTCAGCGTGATGCCGAAGGGGCTGTTGGAGGCGATCTGGCCGGCGATCGCGAAGGCCTCGTCCAGCAGGTCCTCGGCGGGTACGACGCGGTTGACGAGGCCGATCCGCTCGGCCTCCTCGGCGCCGTAGAAGCGCCCCGTCATCATCATCTCGGCCGCGCGGCCCATGCCGATCACGCGCGGCAGCGACCACGAGACGCCGACGTCGCCCGCGCTCAGGCCGATCCGCACGAAGGCCGCGTTGAAGCGCGCCTCGGGCGAGGCGAGCCGGATGTCGGCGGCCAGCGCGAGCCCGAGGCCACCGCCGGCCGCGGCGCCGTTGACCGCGGCGATCACGGGCTGCGGCAGCTCGTGGAGCTTGATGAACGCCCCGGCCCAGTGCTGCTGGCCGAGCATCATCTCGTGGGCGCTCATGTCCGGGAGCGTGAACGCCTCGTCCAGGTCGAGGCCCGAGCAGAAGCCGCGGCCGCGGCCGGTGATGACGACGGCGCGCGCGTCGGCGTCGCCCATCAGCCCGCCGCAGAGGTCGTGCAGCTCGTCGAACATCTCGAAGGTGATGGCGTTGAGCTGGTCGGGGCGGTTGAGCGTGACCAGGACGACGCCGTCGCGCGGACGCGCGATGTCGAGCGTGCGGTACGGGCCGCTCATGAGGCCACCGGCGTCGCGCTCGCGGTGGCGCGCTTGCCGACCTTCGCGAGCTCCATGCGCGCGATGACCTGCTTGTGGACCTCGTCGGCGCCGTCGCCGATCCGCAGCATCCTGTTGTAGCGGTACATCCCGGCCAGCGGCGTGTCGTCGGAGACGCCGGCGCCGCCGAAGACCTGGATCGCGCGGTCGACCACGTTGAGCGCCATCGTCGGGACGGCGAGCTTCGTGACCGACAGCTCCTCGCGGGCGGCGCGGTTGCCGACCTGGTCGAGCTTCCACGCGGCGTGCCAGGTGACCAGGCGCGCCTGGTCGATCTCGGTGCGCGAGGTCGCGATGAAGTCCTGGATGAACTGGCGCTCGGCCAGCGCGGTGCCGAACATCTCGCGGCTCTGGGCGCGCTCGCACATCAGCTCGAGCGCGCGCTCGGCGACGCCGATCAGCCGCATGCAGTGGTGGATGCGGCCGGGGCCGAGGCGGTCCTGGCTGATCTTGAAGCCGGCGCCGCGGCCGCCGAGCGTGGAGAGGTCGGCGGGGACGCGGCAGTCCTCGTAGTGGATCTCCCAATGGCCCGGGCCGGCCGTGTGCCCCATGTTGGAGAGCGGGCGGACCATGGTGAAGCCCTTGGTGTCGGTGGGCACCAGGATCATCGTCGCGCGGGCGTGCTTGGGGCCGTCGGGATCGGTGACGGCCATGACGATCGCGACCTGCGCGCCGAGCGCGTTGGTCGTCCACCACTTCTTGCCGTTGATGACCCAGTCGCCGCCGTCGAGGACGGCGGCGCAGGCGAGGCCGGTGGGGTCCGAGCCGGCGGTGTCGGGCTCGGTCATCGAGTAGCAGGAGCGGATGTCGCCGTCGAGCAGCGGCTCGAGCCACCGCTCGCGCTGGGCGGGCGTGGCGTGCTCGCCGAGGATCTCCATGTTGCCGCTGTCGGGCGGCTGCACGTTGAAGCAGTACGGCGCGACGAGCGTGGCGCGGCCGATCTCCTCGGAGACGACGCCGTAGTCGAGGTTGCTGAGGCCGGAGCCGACCTCCGGGTCGGGCAGCGCGAGGTTCCAGAGGCCCTCGGAGCGGGCCTTCTCGCGCAGCTCGACGAGGATCCGGGGGAACGGCGTGTCGGCGTCGACCTCGCGGTCGAGCGCCTCCTCGGCCTCGCGCTCGTTGGGGTAGACGTGCTCGTCCATGAACGCGCGCACGCGCTCCAGGAGCGCCTTCGCGCGGTCACTCGGCTCGAAGTCCATGGAGTCGACCCTAGTCCGGGGCGCGCGGGCCGGCCATTGGCAGAAGCGCTAGTGGGCTCCCGGCAGGTCGAACACGAGCTTGCCGGTCGCCGTGCGCACCTCGATCGCCCGGTGGGCCTCGGCGAGATCGGTGACGCGGGTGATGCGCGGGCGCACGATCCCGTCGCGGAAGAGCGCCTGGACGGCGTCGAAGGCGGCGCGTGGCTCGCGCGGGTCCTCCTCGGCGACGCGCCGGACGAGCAGGCCGGCGATCGTCTGGCCGCGCGGCATCAGCGCGCGGACGTCGAGCGTCGCGGGCATCTGGCTGGCCGAGCCGGCGACGACGTAGCGGCCGCCGAAGGCGAGCGCGCGCAGCGAGGGCGTGAAGAGGTCGCCGCCGACGCCGTCGACGACGACGTCGGCGCCGCGGCC
>JAOPZG010000511.1 GCA_025964215.1 Conexibacter sp. | reverse complement strand
CGTCCGGCCCGGCCGGCTGCGTGCCTGCCGGCGGGCACGCGCGGTCGTGGAGGTCCCGAGCGGCGCGTCTATCCTGGGGTGCTCGTGACGACCCCGCGCCCCGCCCTCACCGACCCCTGGGAGCTCGCCGGCATCCGCGTGCCCAACCGCGTGCTGCTCGCGCCGCTCGCCGGGATCGGCAACTGGTTCGTGCGCCTCCAGGCCGCGCGCCACGGCGCCGGGATGGCCTACAGCGAGATGGTCTCGTCGTTCGCCATCCACTACGGCAACGAGAAGACGCTCACCGAGCTGCTGCGCGTCCACCCCGACGAGGGCCCGACCGCGCTGCAGCTCTTCGGGCAGGACCCGGAGATCATGCGGAGCGCCGCGGCCTACGTCGCCGAGCACGTCCCGCAGGTCGACGTCATCGACCTCAACATGGGCTGCCCCGTGCCCAAGGTCTGCAAGACCGGCGCGGGCGCGGCGATGCTCAAGGACCCGGACACCGCGGTGGCGGTCGCGCGCGCCGCGGCCGAGGGCAGCGGCAAGCCGGTGACCGTCAAGCTGCGCTCGGGCTCGGTGCCCGGCGACACGAGCGGCGTCACGCTCGCCCACCGCCTGGTCGAGGAGGCCGGCGTGGCGGCGATCACCTTCCACCCGCGCTCGGCGAAGGTCCACCACGCCGGCGTCCCGGACTACGACCTCGCCGCCGAGCTGGTCGCGAGCCTGCCCGCGCCGGTGATCCTCACCGGCGGCCTGCACACGGTCGCCGAGGTCCAGGACGCCTACGAGCGCACCGGCGCCGCCGCGGTCATGCTCGCCCGCGGCTCGCTCGGCAACCCGTGGCTCTTCGAGCAGCTGCTCGGCCGGCGCGACGGCGACCCGACCGACGCCGAGGTCCTCGCCGAGTGGCACTGGGTCATCGACCGCGCCGAGGAGCACCTCGGCCCCGACCGCGCCGGCCGCTACCTGCGCAAGTTCCACCCCTGGTACGTCGAGCGCCTCGGCGGCGGCAAGGAGCTCCACCTCGCCATGCAGCAGACCCACACCGTCGCCGACGCCCGCGCCGTCCTCGCCGAGCACCGCTCCACCCTCGCCCATGTCCTCTAGCCCTTCGCAACCGGTCAGCGGTCTGCCATCGTCCTCACCGATGGCCGACGAGGTCTCCATCGAGGAGCTGCGCGCCAACTTGGACGCGATCATGCGGCGGGTCTACGGCGGCGAGGAGATCGCGGTCGTTAGCGACGGTCGCGTGGTGGCCGAGCTGAAGCCGCCCCCGCCGCAGACCTGGGTGCCGAAGGAGCGCTACCTGCCGCTGGTGGAGAACCGGCCGGTCGACCCGGAGCTCTTCAAGCTGCTCGCCGAGTTGGAACCCGAGGGCACCGACGACCAAGGCGAGCGCCTGAAGCGGTTCTACGGCGAGGACCTGTGAACGGCGTCATCGACACGTCGGTCTTCGTCGCGGCCGAGCAGGGACGCCCGCTGGACGCCGACAAGCTGCCGGCGCAGGCCGCGATCTCGGTCGCGACGCTCGCCGAGTTGGAGCTCGGCGTGCTCATGGCATCCTCGGCAGCGGAGCGCGACCAGCGGACCGCGTCCCTGCGGCGCGTGGTGGACCAGCACATGGTGCTGCCGATCGACACCGCCGTCGCCTCGGCATACGCCGAGCTCCAGGCGATGATGCGCCGCGCCGGTCGCCGCCCCAACGTGCAGGACACCTGGATCGCCGCCACCGCCCGCGCCCACGGCGTCGCCGTCTACACGCAGGACGCGGACTTCGATCACCTGCCCGTCGACGTCGTGCGCGTCTAGCTCCTGCCCGACCGGCTCGTTCCGCCGATCTGGAGACGCGTGAGGGTTCAGTTGGGAGCCCGGCAGGCGTTTCCTGCGTCGCTATACTGCCGCGCTCGCTGGGCTCGGAGGGACGCCGCAGGCGGTTCCGGGCTCGGACCGATCAACCCTCCTCACTGAATGCCCCGAGACGTCATCCTCACCCCAGAAGGCCTCACGAAGCTCAAGGACGAGCTCTCCCACCTGCAGGCCGAGGGCCGGCGCGAAGTCGCCGAGCGCATCAGGGAGGCGAGGGACTTCGGCGACATCTCCGAGAACGCGGAGTACGACGACGCCAAGAACGCGCAGGCGATGCTCGAGGCGAAGATCGCGACGCTCGAGGAGCGCATCCGCGCCGCGACGGTCGTCGACCCCTCCGAGCTCTCCAGCGACGTCGTCGGCATCGGCTCGACCGTGCACGTCAAGGACGAGAAGACCGGCAAGTCGCAGAAGTTCACGATCGTCGGCTCGGCCGAGGCCAACCCCGCGGACGCCAAGCTCTCCAACGAGTCGCCCGTCGGTCGCGCCCTGCTCGGCCACAAGCGCAACGAGACGGTCTCCGTCTCGGTCCCCAAGGGACCGGCGCGAAAGCTCAAGATCACCAAGATCGACGTCGGCGTCTAGGCTCTCCCGCAGCATGGCCGAGCCCGACGCGAAGCCGGGCCAGCCGCCCGCGGACGCGCCAACACCCGAAGACCACAACGCCCTCCTCGCCGTCCGGCGCGCCAAGCTCGACGCGCTCCGGGCCGACGGGGTCGACCCGTTCCCGCCGGCGTTCCCGGGCGTCGTGCCGACCGCGGACGTCCGCGCCGCGCACCCCGACCTCGAGGCCGGCGCCGAGACGGAGTCGACCTACCGCGTCGCCGGCCGTCTCACGCAGCGCCGCGGCCAGGGCAAGATGGCGTTCCTGGACCTCGTCGATCGCTCGGGCCGCATCCAGCTCCAGGCCCGCCTCGACGTCCTCGGCGACGAGAAGATGGCGCGCCTGCTCGACCAGCTCGACCTCGGCGACATCATCGGCGTCGACGGCACCGCGTTCGTCACCCGCCGCGGCGAGCTCTCGCTCCGCGTCGACGACTACGCCGTCCTGGCCAAGGCCCTGCGCCCGCCGCCCGACGCGCACTACGGCCTCAAGGACACCGAGACCCGCTTCCGCCGGCGCGAGCTCGACCTGCTCAGCAGCGAGGAGACGCGCGAGCTCTTCGTCACGCGCGCCAAGATCGTCTCCACCGTCCGCCGCTTCCTCGACGAGCGCGGCTTCGTCGAGGTCGAGACGCCCGTCCTGCAGCCCCTCTACGGCGGAGCGGCGGCGCGCCCGTTCACGACGCACTTCAACGCGCTGGACCGCGACTTCTACCTCCGCATCGCGACCGAGCTCTACCTCAAGCGGCTGATCGTCGGCGGCCTCGAGCGCGTCTACGAGCTCGGCAAGGACTTCCGCAACGAGGGCATCTCCTACAAGCACAACCCCGAGTTCACGATGGTCGAGTGGTACGAGGCCTACGCGGACTACGAGGACATGATGGCCCGCGTCGAGGAGCTGCTGCCGCTCGTCGCGGAGGCGGCGAACTACGACGGCGAGATCGACTTCGCCACGCAGCCCTACCGCCGCGTCGGCCTCATCGACGTCATCCAGGAGGCCACCGGCATCGACGTCATGGCCCACCCGACGGGCGCGCAGCTCGCGCAGGCCATCAAGGACGCGCACATCGACATCCCCACCGACGACCTCGAGTGGCCCGGGCTCGTCGACGACCTCTTCTCCAAGAAGGTCGAGCCGACGCTGATCCAGCCCACGTTCGTCGTCGACTACCCGAAGGCCCTCAGCCCCTTCGCCAAGGACCACCGCGACAAGCCGGGCCTGGTCGAGCGCTTCGAGGTCTTCGCCAACGGGATGGAGGTCGGCAACGCCTTCACCGAGCTCAACGACCCCGACGAGCAGCGCGCCCGCTTCGACGCCCAGGTGCGCCTCGCCGAGGCCGGCGACGAGGAGACGACGCCCTACGACGAGGTCTTCGTCCAGGCGCTCGAGCACGGCATGCCGCCGACCGGCGGAATCGGCATCGGGATCGATCGCCTGGTCCTCCTGATGACCGGGCACAAGTCGATCCGCGAGATCGTCCTGTTCCCCGCGATGCGCGACTAGCGCGCGACGAAACTGCCGTAGCGCAGGAGGTTCCCATCCGTCAAGGCCCCGACCGGGCCTGCGGTAAACTGACCCATGCCCGCCGAACGGCTCCGGTCCACTCATCCTCTTGGGCCTTGCGGTCGAATAGAGGGGTAGATGGAGCAACTCGGTGACCTCCAGCACCGTTGCAGTACGCAGTCGAAACTCTTTTTCATCCGGACCACCTCTTCGACCGACCGCTAGCGAATCTCCCCCCGCGTAGTAGGAAGGACGTTCCCCAAGATGTTCGAGCGATTCACAGAGCGAGCCCGCCAGGTGGTCGTGCTCGCCCAAGAAGAGGCGAGGACGCTCAAGCACAACTACATCGGCACCGAGCACATCCTGCTCGGGCTCCTCCGCGAGGAGGAGGGACTGGCCGCCCGCGTCCTCGAGTCCCTCGACATCACGGTCGAGCGCGTGCGCGCGCAGGTCGTGCGGATCGTGGGCTCGGGCGAAGAGGTGACGTCGGGTCAGATCCCGTTCACGCCGCGTGCCAAGAAGGTGCTGGAGCTGGCGCTCCGCGAGGCCCTCAGCCTCGGCCACAACTACATCGGCACCGAGCACATCCTGCTTGGCCTGGTCCGGGAGAACGAGGGCGTCGCCGCCCGCATCCTCCTCGACTTCGACGCCGACTCCGAGAAGATCCGCAACGAGGTCATCCGGATGCTCTCCGGCCCGGGCGGTCGCCGCCAGGGCGGGCAGGGCGCTGCCGGCGCCGGCGCCACG
>JAOPZG010000455.1 GCA_025964215.1 Conexibacter sp. | reverse complement strand
GGCGGGTCCGGGCTCGGCGCGGCCTCCGCGTCGGCGGGGGCCTCCGCGGCCTCCGGCTCCGGCGTCGTCGCTTCGACGGGCTGCGGCTCCGGCGCGGCGGTCTCGGTCGGCTCGGCCTCAGGGGCCTGCGACTCGACGGCCGGCTGGGCCGGCTCCTGCGCCGCGACGGCGCCCTCGGGGTGCTCCTGCTGCTCGCTCACCACCTCCAAGGATGCCCCATCGGCCAAGCGGACGTCGCCCCGGGGTCTGCGGGGCAACGGAAGGACTAGGGCTCGATCAGCCCGCGGCGGATCGCGTAGCGCACCAGCTCGACGCGATCGCGCATCCCCAGCTTGCGCAGGATGTTCCCGCGGTGCGACTCGACCGTCTTCTCGGCGAGGTGCAGGATCTCGCCGATCTCGCGGTTGGTGTGCGCCTCGGCGATCAGCTTGAGCACCTCCTGCTCGCGCGGCGTCAGCGGCTCGGCGGGGCCGGTGCTGTCGTCGGCGATCCACTCGCGGATCAGCGCGCTCTGCGAGGAGTTGGTCAGGAACGGCTCGCCGCGGACGACCGAGCGGACGGCGTCGACGAGGAACTGGTCGGCCTCCTTCTTCAGCACGTAGCCGCCGGCGCCGGCCTTCAGCGCCTCGAAGAGGTAGCGGTCGTCGTCGTGCATCGAGAGGATCAGGACCGCGGTGTCCGGCGCCTGCTGGCGGATCTCGCGCGCGGCCTGCAGGCCGGTCAGCTTCGGCATCGACACGTCGAGGATGCAGACGTCCGGCCGCGCGGCGAGCGCGCGCTCGACCGCCTCGGCGCCGTCGCCGGCCTCGGCGACGACCTCCATGTCGGACTGGCGCTCCAGCAGCAGCTTGAGCCCGCCCCGGACGACGCCGTGGTCGTCGGCGATCAGCAGCCTCATGCCGCCGCCCGCTCCGACGCGAGCCACAAGTCGTGGTCGAGCCGCAGCTCGACGGTCGTCCCCTGGCCCTCGGCGGAGGTGACCTGGACGCGGCCGCCGGCCAGCCGCGCGCGCTCGCGCATGCCGACCAGGCCGATGCCGTCGGACGCCTCGCCGGTCGCGAAGCCGTCGCCGTCGTCGACCACGCGCACGATCGGGCGGCCGTGGTCGAGCCCGACCTCCACCACGACGTTGGACGCGTGGGCGTGGCGGGTGATGTTCGAGAGCGACTCCTGCACGACGCGGTAGACCACGGTCTGCTCGTGGTCGGCGAGGTTGACCAGCGGGTCGTAGCAGCGCAGCACCGCGGGGACCTCGGTCTGGGCGCTGAAGCGCTCGAGCTGGTTGCGCAGCGCGGCCTCGAGGCCGTGGTCGTCGAGCGCGGCCGGACGCAGCTCGCGCGCGAGGCGCAGCAGCTCCTCCATCGCGGTGGCCGCGACGGCCTTGGTCTCGCGCAGCTCCTCGCGCAGCGCGGGCGGCGCGCTGTGGACGTGCGCCTCGAGCCGCAGCAGGACCGCCGTGAGCGCCTGGTTGCACTCGTCGTGGAGGTCGCGCGCCACGCGGGCGCGCTCGCTCTCCTGGCCCTGGATGACCGCGGCGGCGGTGCGCGTGCGCTCGTCCTCGAGCCGCGTGAGCATGCGGTTGAACGCCTGCACGAGCCGGATGACGTCCTCGGAGTCGGCCTCCGGCAGGTCGGCGCGCTGGCCGGGGCTGGCGAGGTCGATGCGCTCCATGACGTCGATCAGCTTGTCGAGCGGCGCGAAGCGGCGGCGCAGCACGATGCCGTTGACGAGCACCGCGGCGAAGATGCCCGCGACGAGGACGAAGGCCTGGCGCAGGCCGCCGACGTCGTCGAGCGACAGGCGCGCAGCGGCGATCGCCGCCGCGCCGGTGGCGAGGATCAGGAGCGCGTTGATCGCGAGGATCTGGGTGGCGAGCGTCGGCTTGCGCATCTTGGGGTCTAGACCCCATATCGGCCAGGTGGGTGGGGACCGATAATCCTGATGCAGCAAGTCCCGGCCGGAACCTTGAGCAGTCCCGGCATGGCAAGTGTCGAGGTACCGTCCATCTGGCGCCGGGGGGCGCTCCAGGTGGACGGCCGCCTCCACGTCCCCACGGCCGCTCGGCCGCGCTACACTTTCTGAAGCGCGAATCCCGACCGACGTTCAGGTGAATACAGCCCGATGAGCCCCTCCGGCGCCGAGTACATCAAGCAGGTCAAGGCCCAGATCGACGAGGTCGACCCCTCCGCCGTGAGCGAGGTCACCGGTGGCGACACCGTGGTCATCGTCGACGTGCGCGAGAGCGACGAGTGGGACGCCGGCCACCTGCCCGGCGCCAAGCACGTCCCGCGCGGCCACCTGGAGTCCCGCATCGAGGGCGCCGCCCCCGATCGCTCGCAGCGCGTCGTCCTCTACTGCGCCTCGGGCAACCGCTCGGCGCTGGCGGCCAAGACGCTGCGCGACGAGCTCGGCTACGAGCACGTCGAGTCGATGACCGGCGGCTACACGCTGTGGAAGGACCGCGGCTACGCCGTCGACGTCCCGCGCACGTTCACGCCCGAGCAGCGCCAGCGCTACTCGCGCCACTTCCTGCTTCCCGAGGTCGGGGTCGAGGGCCAGCAGAAGCTGCTCGACGCCAAGGTGCTCCTGCTCGGCGCCGGCGGCCTCGGCTCGCCGACCGCGCTCTACCTCGCCGCCGCCGGCGTGGGCACGCTCGGCATCGTCGACGACGACGTGGTCGACGTCTCCAACCTCCAGCGCCAGGTCATCCACA
>JAOPZG010000112.1 GCA_025964215.1 Conexibacter sp. | reverse complement strand
CCACGCCGACCCGGCGATGGGCTGGCGCGAGCGCTACGGCGCCGAGCGCACCGTCGAGGTCCTGCCCGACGAGGGCGACGCGCTGCTCGAGCAGGAGGCCGCGGCCGCGGCCCACGCCGTCAACGTCCCGGGCGCCGGAGACACCGACGGTGCCTGACGCGCCCGGCACCGAGCTGCTGGCCCAGGAGCTGCGCGAGGCGCACCCCGACGCCGTCCTGGGCACCGAGTTCTTCCGCGACAAGGGCGCGATCCGCGTGGCGCCCGCGGCGATCGGGGAGGTCCTCGAGATCCTGCGCGCCAAGGGCTTCAAGCACCTCATGTCGGTCCACGGGGTCGACTACTACCCCGAGGAGCCGCGGCTCGGCGTCCAGTACGAGCTGCTGGACCGGGACGCGCTCGACCGCCTGACGGTCAAGCTGCGCGTGCCGCTCGAGAGCCCGAACGTGCCGTCGGTCACCCTCAAGTGGCCGACCGCCGACCACCAGGAGCGCGAGGTCTACGACATGTTCGGCGTCGTCTTCGACGGCCACCCGGACCTGCGCCGCATCCTGATGCCCGAGGACTACGAGGGCCACCCGCAGCGCCGCGACTTCCCGCTCGGCGGCGAGCCCGTCCTGTTCACGCACGACGAGGCGCAGGGCAAGGACTACACCATGGGAACGGATCGGCCCAACGCATGACCGAGGTCACCGACTACCGCGCCACCGAGGACCGCGTCGACGTCTCGCAACGCGTCCAGGCGCTGCCGAGCCCGGCGCCCGACCAGGAGCTCTTGACCCTCAACATGGGTCCGCACCACCCCGCCACGCACGGGGTGCTGCGCCTGCTCGTCACGCTCGAGGCCGAGATCGTCCGCGACCTCAAGCCGATCATCGGCTACGTCCACACCGGCATCGAGAAGACGGCCGAGGACAAGTCCTATTGGAAGGCCATCCCCGTCGTCGAGCGGATGGACTACCTGGCCTACTACTTCAACGCCATGGCCTTCTGCGGCGCGACCGAGACGCTGCTCGACGTCGAGGTCCCCAAGCGCGCGCAGTACCTGCGGGTCATCCACATGGAGCTCAACCGCATCATGAGCCACCTCGTGTGGCTCGGCACCTCGATGCTGGACCTGGGCGCCGTCAGCGTGTGGTGGTACTGCTTCCGCGAGCGCGAGACGATCCTCGACCTCTTCGAGCAGTCCTCCGGCCAGCGCATGCACACGCGCTACTTCCAGGTCGGCGGCGTGATGGAGGACGTCCCCGCCGGCTGGGACGCGAAGCTCCGCCAGTTCCTGAAGAAGATGCCGTGGGCGGTCGACCAGTACCTCGACCTGCTCAACCGCAACGAGATCGCGCTGCGCCGCCTGCGCAACACCTGCCCGCTCGACGAGCAGACGCTGCTGGACCTCGGCGTCACCGGCCCGCTGCTGCGCGCCGCCGGCAACCCGTGGGACCTGCGCAAGGCCATGCCCTACTCCTCCTACGAGGACTTCGACTTCAAGATCCCGGTCGGCACGCGCGGCGACAACTACGACCGCTTCGCCGTCCGCATGCAGGAGATGAAGGAGTCGGTGAAGATCATCGAGCAGGCGCTCGACGGCCTTCCCGAGGGCCCCTACATCACCGAGGACCGCAAGGTCGCCCTCCCGCCGCGCCACGAGCTGGCGACGTCGATGGAGGCGTTGATCCATCACTTCAAGCTGGTCACCGAGGGCTTCCGCGTCCCGCCCGGCGAGGTCTACTACCCGATCGAGGGCCCGCGCGGCGAGTACGGCATGTTCATCCGCTCCGACGGCTCGAGCAAGCCCGCCCGCGTGCACATGCGCGACCCCTCCTTCGTGAACCTCCAGGCCACGCTGCCCATGGTCAAGGACGCCTACATCGCCGACCTCATCACCACGCTGGCGATGATGGACCCGGTGCTGGGCGGAGTGGATCGGTAGAGCACCATGTCGATGCCCGACGTCAAGCGCTTCTCGCACGGCTCGCGCGTCCCCGGCTGGGACGCGTCGGTCGACCTCGCGAAGGACCCGCAGGAGATCCCGGACCCGGCGACCACGCCGGTGCCCGCGGAGCTGCGCGCCGAGATCGAGCACCACATCGGCAAGTACCCGGACCGCCGCAGCGCCGCGATCCCGGCGCTCGCCGCCGCCCAGGAGCTGCACGGCTGGTGCTCGCCCGAGGCGTTCGTGCAGGTCGCGTGCGTGATGCGGCTGACGCCGGCCTACCTGATCGCCGTCGCGTCGTTCTACGACATGTTGGACACGACGCCCGCGGGCCACAAGCGCGTCTACGTCTGCACCAACATCTCGTGCTCGCTGCGCGGCGGCCGCAAGCTGCTGAGCGAGCTGAGCGACGCGGTCGGGGACGACCCCGACGTCCAGGTCCGCGGCTTCGAGTGCCTCGGCGCCTGCGACATCGCGCCGATGGCCTCCATCAACGGCATCTTCGTCGGCCCGATCGAGAGCGGCGAGGTCGCCGAGCTCGCGCAGCAGGTGCGCGACGGCGCCGACCCGCTCCCGGCCAAGCAGCTCTTGAAGCGCCCGTCGGCCGACCCGCAGGCCAACAGCAAGCACCACGACGTGGCCGGCACCGACTTCGCGACGACCGAGGCCGAGATCGACCGCCCCGCGCCCGGCGGCTCGCCGCTGCCGGCCGAGCCGTCGTCCTTCGGCACGCCGATGGGCCACGAAGACCCCGAGGACACCCCGTGAGCACCCAGCAGCCCCTCATCTTCAGCGAGATCGACGAGCCCGGCCTCAACACGATCGACGTGTTCCGGCGCCGCGGCGGCTACGGCGAGCGCCTGCGCAAGGCGCTGACCATGCCGCCCGAGGCGCTGGTCGAGGAGCTCAAGGCCTCCGGCCTGCGCGGCCGCGGCGGCGCAGGCTTCTCGATGGGCATGAAGGCCTCCTTCATGCCCAAGGGCACGATGGACAAGTACCTGGTCTGCAACGCGGACGAGTCCGAGCCGGGGACCTTCAAGGACCGCGAGCTCATGCAGAAGATCCCGCACCTGCTGATCGAGGGCATGATCATCGCCGCCTACGCGGCGGGCGCCAACCGCGCGTTCATCTTCATCCGCGGCGAGTACGTCCAGCAGGCCGACATCCTCGACGCCGCGCTGGTCGAGGCCTACGACGCCGGCCTGCTCGGCGAGAACATCCTCGGCACGAGCTTCGGCCTGTCGCTCG
>JAOPZG010000429.1 GCA_025964215.1 Conexibacter sp. | reverse complement strand
GCGCGCCGCGCTCGCCGACCTCGAGCGCACCAAGCGCTACATCCCCGAGGGGCTGGACATCTATTTCGACGACATCAACGACGCGTCCGAACGCATCTGGGACATGCTCGAGAACTTCAAGGAGGTCATCGAGGGCCTCGAGAACACCAACGAGGCGGTGCTCTCCCATCGCCTGAACGACTCGATCCGCGTGCTGACGGCGTTCAGCGTGATCATGCTCCCGCTGACGCTGATCGCCTCCGTCCTCGGCATGAACGTGGGCGTCCCGGGCGAGGGCTCGATCCACGCGTTCTGGATCACCATCGT
Organism: Conexibacter sp.; assembly: GCA_025964215.1. Lineage (GTDB taxonomy): Bacteria > Actinomycetota > Thermoleophilia > Solirubrobacterales > Solirubrobacteraceae > Baekduia. The sequence goes on along the minus strand of JAOPZG010000429.1, from coordinate 2,942 downwards.
CGTCATGTTGTCCGTGTTGACGGGGATGGTCCTGTGGTTCCGCAAGCGAGGGTGGCTGTAAGACATGGACGCCGGCGTCGCCTACTTCCCCACCCACGACGGCCTCGGCCCGGCGGAGCTCGCGCGGCTGCTCGAGGCGCGCGGCCATCGCTGGCTGATGTGGGCCGAGCACACGCACATCCCGGCCTCGCGCGAGACGCCGTGGGGCGGTCGCGAGGGCGCGCCCGACCTGCCGCGCAAGTACGCGCGCACCTACGACCCGTTCGTGGCCTCGGCCTACGCGCTGGCGGCGACGAGCGCGCTGCGCGTCGGGACGGGGATCGCGCTCGTCGCCCAGCGCGACCCGATCACCACCGCCAAGGAGGTCGCCTCGCTCGACCACCTCAGCGGCGGACGCTTCGACTTCGGGATCGGCGCCGGCTGGAACCGCGAGGAGATGGCCAACCACGGGACGGACCCGCGCACGCGGATGAGGCGGATGCGCGAGCACGTGCTGGCGATGAAGGCGATCTGGACCGAGCACGAGGCGTCGTTCCACGGCGACTTCGTCGACTTCGACCGGATCTGGTCGGACCCCAAGCCGCTCCAGAGGCCGCATCCGCCGATCCTGGTCGGCGGCAACGGGCCGACGGTGCTCGACCGCGTCCTGGAGTACGGCGACGCGTGGATGCCCAACCACGGCAACGGGATCCTCGAGCGGATCGCCGAGCTGGGCGAGCGTGCCGGGGCTCGCGACATCCCGGTCGTGATCATGGGTCCCCCGTGCGATGTTGAAGTCCTTGCCGGGTATGACGCCGCGGGCGTCGACCGCGTGCTCTTCTGGCTGCCGTCCGCGCGCGCCTCGGTGATCGAGGCCGAGCTGGACCGCGTCGAGGCCGTCATGGCCGAGCTGCACGACACGACGGTCTGATGGACAGGTGGTGGCGCCTGCTGGCCGGCGCGCGGGTGGCGCGCTTCGCCACGCTCGCGCCCGGCGGCGCGCCGTCGCTCGTGCCGGTCTGCTTCGTCGTCGAGCGCGAGACGATCTACCACGCCGTCGACCACAAGCCCAAGGCGACGCGCGCGCTCGCGCGGCTCGAGCACCTGCGCGCCGACCCGCGCGCGGCGCTGCTCGCCGATCGCTACGACGACGAGGACTGGTCGCGGCTCTGGTGGGTCCGGGCGGACGGCCGCGCGCGGGTGGTCGACGACGCGCCGCACGCGATCGACCTGCTCGTGGAGAAGTACCCGCAGTACCGCGAGCACCGGCCGGAGGGTCCCGTCGTCGCGCTCGACGTGGAGCGGATGAGCGGGTGGAGCGCCGGCTGAGCGGGAGCCGCGCGAACGAGCCTCTGGGCGAGCTTCGCGCCCGGAACCGCGAGCCGCCAGGCGAGCATGTTCCGCACGCGCGCGCCGGTCGCGCTCGCCCTCCCCGGTAGAACCCGGAGGAGCGAGCGCGACCGGCCCTAGGGCGCGGACTGGAGGCTGACGCCTGCCTCGCCGCCGGTCGGCGGCTGTGTCGTCTGGACGGCGGCGTCGGCGTGCCCCGCGGCCACGAGGATGGAGCCCGTCACGAGGAGGAGTGCGACGAGCTCTCGGTGGGGGATCCGCGGGGTGGTCACTGGGATCAGTCTGTCGCCGGAAGGGGCCCGGGACAGTCGTGGTCGCCTGCGTCTGCGGGGTGCGGGTGGCCGAACCGCCGGTTGGTGTCACCCGCAGGCGACTTCGGTGTACGCACAGACGTGCCCGCCGCCTCACTGTCGTCGCTGGAAGCGCTCGGCGACCATTTCGCGCTGAACGCCGCCACCGAGCGCAAGCGCATGCTGGTGATCGTCAACCCGTACGCCACCACGGTCTCCGACCGCCTGCGCAACCTCGTGGTCTACGCCCTCCAGGGGCGCTACGAGGTCGACGCCGTCGACACCGAGGCCCGCGACCACGCCACCGCGCTGACGCGCGAGGCGGCCGGCGAGGGCTACGACGTGGTCGTCGCCTTCGGCGGCGACGGCACGGTCAACGAGGCGGCCAACGGGCTCGTCGGATCCACCACCCCGCTGACCTGCCTGCCCGGCGGCTCGACCAACGTCTACGCGCGGATGCTCGGGATCCCGAACGACATCGTGGACGCGACCGAGCACCTGCTGCGGATCGCCGACGACTGGCAGCCGCGCGAGGTCCGGATGGCGCGCGTCAACGACCGCCGCTTCCTCTTCTCCAGCGGGCTCGGCCTCGACGCCTCGGTCGTCGCCCGGGTCGACGCGCATCCGCATCTGAAGGCGCGCTTCGGCCCCTACTACTTCGCCTACTGCGGGTTCGGCGAGTTCCTCGGCAAGTACGTGGCCAAGCCGCCGCGGCTCGAGACGGTGACCGACGGCGGCGCGCCGCTGCCCGGCGTGACCGTGCTGGTGCAGAAGGGCGACCCCTACACCTACTTCCGCCGGATCCCGATCCACGCCGCGCGCGGCGCGTCGCTCTCGGACCCGACGCTCGCCGGGATCGTCCTGCGCAGCACGCGCCCGACCGTCATGCCGGGCGTGCTGTACCGCATGTTCTCGGCGCGGGCGAAGCTCGAGCGCCACCGCCAGGTCGACGGCTTCCACGGCGTCGGCGAGGTCGTCGTGCGCTCGGTCGACGGCCGCCCCGTCCCGCTGCACGTCGACGGCGACTACATCGGCGACGTCACGGAGGCGGAGTACGCGGTGGACGAGGCGCCCCTGTTCGTGGTGTCCTAGCGGGCATGGGCATGCTGACAGCGGCGTACCTCGACGAGACGCTGCCTACGCGGTTGGCGTAAGCGGGGCACGCCGGTTGCGCGGCGTTCCGGATCCTGGTCTGCTGCGTGGCGTGCAGACGCTCGCCGCCCGCCCCGTGCCGACCGCGCTGCCCCGGGCCGGCGAGGTCCTCGCGCGCCACGGCGCCTTCGGGCGGCGCTGGCTGGAGGCGATGTGGGACGGCGACCCGCT
>JAOPZG010000424.1 GCA_025964215.1 Conexibacter sp. | reverse complement strand
GCCCTCACCGGCGGCGTCCAGACCGGGAAGCCAGCGCTCGTCGCCATCGCGTCGAGCAGCGTCGAGGAGAGCTGCGAGCCCAACCCCTTGTAGAACGTGACCGAGGTGTAGCGGTAGGTCCCGCGATAGGTGGACTCGGTCTTCGTCCACTGCGAAGCGGCGGCGGACGCGAGATCCGGCCGGCCGGACCCGGCGAGCACGGCCAGCGCCTGCGTGAGGAACGGCACCGTGCGCGCCGCCTCCGTGTGGCGCGTGCCGTTGCTCGTGTCCAGCTGCCACGTCGTGGTGTTGACGCGCGGGAGGAGCTGGTTGACCTCGAGGTTCATCAGGCGCAGCGCGCGCGGGTCGCGGGTGAGCGCCCACAGCCGCGTGGCGACATCGAGCTGGACGCCGACGTACTCGGCGTCGAAGCCCGGGGCGCCGGGGCCGGAGGACTCGGAGAGGTAGCCGGCGCCGTCGCCGCCGTCGGGGCGCGTCGGGACGCGGGTGATCTGGAGCCCGAAGCCCGGCCAGCGCACCTGGTCGGGGCTCAGCGCGAAGCTCCACTGGGCCGCGTAGGCGTTGGCGAAGCGCGCCTGGCCGGTGATCCGCGCGGCGAGGTACATGAGCTCCAGCTCGCCGAGCTCGATGTTGCCGTTGGTGTACCACTTGGTCTCGCCGGTGGCGATGAGGAAGTCGGCGGCGCGCCCGATGGCCGCGCTCCAGGCCGCCTTGCGCGCCGGGTCGAGCCGCGGCTCGAGCGCGAGGTAGGCGACGCCGAGCTCGCGGGTGTACATGTTGGTCGCGATGCTCGCGCTCTGGCTGTCGCCGGGGGCGCCCGCGAAGGCGCCGTCGGCGCGCTGGTGCGTGGCGATCGCCGTGTCGATGGCCGAGACGGCCGTCGTGTAGAGGTCGTCGCGCGTCTCGCCGGTGGTGCGCCAGAGGACGGCGGCGGCCGAGGCGGGGCCGCCCTGCGTGTAGGACCACCAGGTCGAGGAGTCGCTGAGCCAGGTGCCGTTGGAGAAGTACTGGGTGTCGGTCGGGCTGCTCTGCTGGGTGAAGGCCGTGAGGCCGTCGTTGATGAGCGTCGCGTCCTTCGCGACGAGCGCGGGATCCGGCGCCGCGGAGGCGGCGGCCGGGAGGCACAGCAGGCTGAGCAGGAGGGCGAAGAGGGTGAGGATGCGGGTGCGGGGCATGGCGGCGTGAGGGGCGGAGGGAGTGGACGCGGGGCGGTTCGCCGCGATCCCCTCCCTCATCGCGTCGACAGCCCGCGGCGCCCATGTCGACGACTCGCCCGGAACCCGGACAGGTGTTGGGTCCCGGCGTTCGCGTCCAGACCTGGCGCCCCGCCAGCCTGCACGGCGGTCCTGGACATCTGGTCGGGGAAGCGACCACCGGCCTCCGGTACTCTTGGACGGGCGGAACGCCTTGTCGCCGCCCCCTTTCGGGACGCTGCGACCGCCTCCGCCGAACTTGTGCCGAACGTCCGTGATCCAGGCCCCGCGCTCGCGCCCGGGTCACCCGCTCCACCCCCCCAGGGACCGCCGCGCGTCAGCGAGCGGATCGCCGGCTCCGCCGCGAACTTCGCGGGCCGGCGCGTCGCGCTGCTCGTCATCTCCGCGCTCGGCACGACGCTCGTCACGCGCCTGCTCGGCCCGAACGAGTACGGCCAGTACGCGAGCGCCATCGCGACCTGGACGCTGCTCTCGGCCGCCGCGGACTTCGGCTTCAGCCTCGTCCTCGCGCGCGACCTCGCGCCCGACGATGCCGACCGCTCAGCGATCCTGCGCGCTGCTTACGACGTCGGCGGGCTGTGGTCGGTCGCGCTCACGCTCGTCATGGTCGGCCTCGCGGTGGCGACCGGCCTCTCCTCGGCGCGCGGCCAGACGCTGCTCGTGCTCGCGCCGAGCGTCCTGACGCTCGGGCTGACCTCGGGCCGCCAGGTCTTCGTCGCGCTCTACCGCACCCGCGAGCTGGTGCTCATCGATCTCGGGATCGTCACGTTGCAGGTCGCCGCGCAGGTCGCGGTCGCCGCGCTGGGGGCGGGACCGGTCGCGGTCGCGGCGGTGGTGAGCGTCGGGACCACGCTCAACGCGATCGCCGTCGGCGTCCTCGCGCACCGGATCGTCGGCCCGGCGCCCGGCCACGGCGGCCAGCGGCGCTCGCTGATCCGCCGCTCCCTCCCGCTCGGGCTGATGGCGATCATGACCAAGATCTACCTGATGATCGACCTGGTCATCCTCGGCTGGCTCGTCACCGGCCCGCGCCTGGGCGACTACGCCGCCGCCGCGAAGATGCTGACGCTGGTCGCGAGCGTCCCCGCGCTGATCACGAACGCCGCGCTGCCCGGGCTCTCCGTCCACGCCAACGACCGCGCCGAGCTCGCCGCGCTCTCGCGCCGGCTGTGGGAGTGGATGCTCGTCGTCTCGATCCCGGTGCTGATCATGACCACGCTGTTCGCGCCGCTCGTGATCACCGTGACCGTCGGCCCCGACTTCGACGGCGCGGTCGGGCTGCTGCGGATCCTCAGCCTCGCCGGCGTGCTCGGCGTGGCGAGCAACCTGATCGGCACGATCCTGGTCGCGAAGTCGATCGTGCGGCCGCTGGTCATCCAGAACGCCGTGGCGATCGTGCTCAACGTCGTCGCGAACCTCGTGCTCGTGCCCGACTACGGCGTCGCCGCCGCTGCCTGGATCACGGTCGCGACCGAGGCCGTCATCTGCACGGGCGGGCTGATCGTGCTCAGCCGCCACGTCGACCTGCGGCCGTGGCTCGGCTCCTCGACGCGGCCGATCGGCGCGGGCATCGTGGCGACCCTGGTCGGCATCCCGCTCGTCGGGATCCAGGTCGTGGGCGCCGCCGTCTCGCTGCTCGTCTTCGCCGTCGTGACCTGGCGCCTGGGCGCCTGGCCGCCGGAGTTCCGGCTCAGCCGCTTCACGGCGCGGAAGGCCGCGTGAGGGTCGTCCTCGCCACGCTCGCGCCGGAGGGCGGCGGCGTCGGCCGCCACCTCTTCGACCTCGCGGCCGGGCTGACCGAGCGCGGCCACGACGTGCGCCTGGGGCTGCGGCCGGACGCCCGCGACCTGCCCGAGCAGGCGGCGGCCGCCGGCGTCCCGTGGATCCCGCTGACCGACTCGCTGCGCACGCCCGCCGACGTCTGGCACCTGCACCTCCACAACACGCTTGACACGCGCGCGCTGCCGGCGATGGCCGGCCGGCGGCTGCTCGGGCGCGACGCCGCGGTCTTCCTCACCGAGCACCTGCCGCGCACGTTCCGGACCGACCCGAGCCTGCCGCTGGACCCGACCTACCCGCCCGGGCGCAAGAAGCCGGGCGCGGCGCAGCTCAAGTGGCTGATGAAGCGCGGGCAGTTCGCCGCGGCGCGGCGGACGATCGTCCCGAGCCGCGGCTCCGGCGACTTCCTGACGGCGGCCTACGGCGTCGCGCCGGGACGGATCGCCGTGGTCCACAACGGCCTGCGACCGGCGGGGCCGCCGACGCCGATCGACCGCTCTGACCCGCTGCGCGTCGCGGTCATCGGCGCGCTGACGTGGCGCAAGGGCGTCGACGTCCTGCTCGAGGCCCGCGTGCGGTCGACCACCGACTGGCAGCTCACGGTCATCGGCGACGGCCCGGCCCGCGCGGACCTCGAGGCCCAGGCCGCCGCCACGCTGCCGCCGGGCGCGGTGACGTTCACCGGCTGGATCGACGACCCGGACGCGGCGCTGCGCGAGGCCCACGTCCTCGCCGTGCCGTCCCGCTCGGAGTCCTTCTCCTATGTGACGTTGGAGGCGATGCTGCGCGGCCGCGGCGTCGTCGCCACGCGCGTGGACGGGCCGGACGAGCTGCTCCGCGACGGGGTCGACGGCCACCTCGTCGAGCCCGAGGAC
>JAOPZG010000345.1 GCA_025964215.1 Conexibacter sp. | reverse complement strand
GCGGCCGAGCGCGCCGGCGTCCATCAGCGGATCGGCCGCGAGGTTGAACGCGCCGCGCACGTCGCGCTGGGAGATCACGAGCCGGTAGGCCTCGGCGACGTCGTCGGCGTGCACCGCCTGGAACATCACCCGGTCGGTCCGCGGCACCACCGGCAGCAGGGCGCGGCGCAGCAGCGGGTTCGGCACGAGCGGGCCGAGGAAGTAGCGGCGGATCTCGCTCGCGGCGTCGCGCTGGAAGATCAGGCCCGGCCGCATCCGGACCACGCGCACGTGCGGATGCTCGGCCTCGACGACGTCGAGCATCCGCTCGACCTGCGCCTTGTGCTGGGAGTAGATGCTCGTCGGGATCCCGTCGCGCGCCCAGGACTCGTCGACCGCCCGGTCCTTCGGACCCGGCGAGTAGACGCCGACCGACGAGGCGACCACGAGCGTCCCGGCGCCGGCGGCGAGCGCCGCGGCGAAGACGTTCCGGGAGCCGCGGACGTTGACCGCCTCCAGCGTCGCCGGGTGGCGCTCGGGCTGGATCAGCCAGGCGAGGTGGACGACGACGTCCGCGCCGGCGAGCACCTTCGTGAGGTCGTCGCGCGCGACGTCGGCGGTCGCCCACGTGACCTTCGGCGGCGGCTCGCCCTCCGGCTTGCGCCGCGCGATCCCCACGATCTCGCGCACGCGCTCGTCGTGCTCGAGCGCGCGCACCAGCGCGGACCCGACGTTCCCGGTTGCCCCGACGATCGCGACCTTCATGCCGCTGACCTCCCCGCCCGGCGCGCGCTTGACGCATCGGCGCGTCCGGGTAGTGCCCCGCCCCATGGCGACCATCGGCATCTTCCTGTCCAGCGAGGAGCAGAGCGCGAAGCGGCTCGTCGACATCGCGGTCAAGGCCGAGGACGCGGGCTTCCGCGACCTCTGGATCTCCGACCACTTCCACCCCTGGCTCGACGCGCAGGGCGAGTCGCCGTTCGTCTGGTCGACGATCGGCGCGATCGCCGCCGCCACGCGCGAGGTCACGGTGACGACCGCGGTCACGTGCCCGACGGTCCGCATCCACCCGGCGATCGTCGCCCAGGCGGCCGCGACCAGCGCGACGCTGCTCGACGGGCGCTTCCGGCTCGGCGTCGGCACCGGCGAGGCGCTCAACGAGCACGTCCTCGGCGACCCGTGGCCCGGCATCGAGCAGCGGCTGAGCATGTTGGAGGAGTCGGTCGCGATCATGCGCGCGCTGTGGGAGGGTGGGAACGTCTCCCACGACGGCCAGCACTACATCGTCGACCGCGCGCGGATCTACTCGCTGCCCGAGGAGCCCGTGCAGGTGCTCGCCTCGGCCTTCGGCCCGAAGGCGACCGAGGCGATCGCGGGCTACGCCGACGGCTACATCAACGTCGCGCCCGACGCCGAGCTGTTGAAGCTGTACCGCGACGCCGGCGGCACCGGCCCCGCGCAGGGCGGGATGAAGGTCTGCTGGGGCGCGGACGAGGCCGCGTGCGTGAAGAAGGTCCACGAGCTGTGGCCCAACGAGGCGCTCGGCGGCGAGCTCGCCCAGGTCCTGCCGATGCCCGCGCACTACGAGGCCGCGTGCGAGCCGATCACGGATGAGATGCTCGCCGAGGCCGTGCCGTGCGGCCCGGACCCCGAGAAGCACGCCGCGGCGATCAAGGAGTTCTTCGACGCCGGCTACGACGAGGTGTACGTCAACCAGATCGGCGACGACCAGGAGGGGTTCCTGAAGTTCATGGCCGAGGAGATCGCGCCGCGGTTCGCGTGAGCGCGGCGGTCTACCGCGCGCCGATGCGGGCGCGGGACCACGACGCCGCGCCCGGGGCGGGCGCGGAGCTCGGGCTCGAACAGGGCGTGGTCGGGATCGGCGACAAAACCGGCCGTCGGCTGGAGCGCTTCGCCGAGCTGCCGGACGGCAGCTTCGTCTGGACCCGCGACGCGGAAGGGCTCTACCACCTCGGCGCCGTCGCCGGCCCGTGGCGGCGCGACGACTCGCCCGCGGCCCGCGCGGTCGGGATCCGCAACGTCCGGCCGGCGCGCTGGCTTCCGCAGCCGGTCGCCGAGGACGACGTCCCCACCGCCGTCCTCGCCACCTTCGCGCGCGGCGGCCGCAACCTCCAGCGCATCCACGACGCGCGCGCCGAGCGGGAGACCGCGGCGCTGTGGGACGCCGCCGCGGCCGGCTAGTCGATCCCGATCCGCGTCTGGAACTCCCCCGGCGCGGCGTGGTGCTGCCAGAGCAGCTCGGCGACGTCGTCGGGCTCGTGGTCCTCGCCGGGGGCGATCCGGCCGCCGATCGCGGTGTGCGCGACGTGGACGCCGGAGCCCGAGAGCTCCTCGTGGAGCATGCGCGCGTAGGCGACCTCGCCGGCGAACGAGATCCCGACGCCGGCGCGCGAGGGATAGGGGTTGATCGCGGCGCCGCCCGTCGTGAACAGGATCGTGCCCTTGCCGGCCGCGCGCATCGGGTCGAGGACCGCGCGCGTGGCGGCGACCGCGCCGAGGACGCTGAGCTCCAGCGGGCCGCGGACGTCCTCGACGCCGGTCTCGAGGATCGGCTTCATGAACTCCTGGGCCGGCAGCGGCGAGTACTCGAGCACCGCGACCGGGCCGAGCGCGCCGGCCAGCGAGCGGATCGCGGCGGCGAGCCCGTCGGCGTCGCGGATGTCGGCGGCCGCGCCCTTGGCCTCGATGCCCTCG
>JAOPZG010000329.1 GCA_025964215.1 Conexibacter sp. | reverse complement strand
GGCGGGTGCGTCACGCCGCCGCCGATCTGGCCGACGCCCGGCTCGCGGTGCGCGATGCCGGTGTGCACCGGCGGCCGGATCCCGGTCTCGACCACCGCGCGGGCGTCGACGCCGAGGATCGCCGGCGCCGGCGCGGGGTCGTAGAGCCGCAGCACCGGATGCTCGGCGGCGCCGATCTTGTGCAGGCGCTCCATGATCGCCGGCGCGTCGTCGGCGCTCAGGCCGACCGACGGCGCGGCGAGCGGCGAGGCCGACAGCGCCATCGCGCCCAACCCGTACACCTCGACGATCGCGGAGTCCCCGAGGTCCGGGTTCATGTCCTCGGGCGTGTAGGGCTCGGTCAGCCGCGCGGGGTCCGGCAGCGCGGCCGGACCGACGAACCAGCGCTCGCCGGTCCCGCTCAGCTGGATCCCGACCTCCACGCCGTTGCGCGCGATCACCGTCAGCAGCGGCGAGCCGGGCACGCCGGCGGCGCAGACCATCGCGAGCTTGGCGGACACCATCGCCAAGTTGAGGAAGAACTGCCCGTTGCCCGCGATGAACGCGCGGACGTCGGCCGGCAGCCACGGCGCGAGCGCGTCGTGGGTCAGCTTGGACCCCGCCTCGGTGCGGTGGTGGCACTCGTCGCCCTGCTCGAGCGCCACGCGCTGGATCTCCAGGAGGTCGAGCGGCCCGTGCTCGCGCAGCGCGTGGGCCAGCGACGGGCCGAGCACGTCGCGCATCCACTCCAGCCGCTGCACGACCTCCGGGCCGTCGGCGCCGTAGCGCAGCACCTTGCCGGAGCCCTCGTTGAGCGGGCACCACGCGGTCTTGCCGGTCGCCTCGTCGCGCGCGACGAGGACCGGCATCGACGCCGTCACCGCGCCCGACATCGGCCCGACGCCGCCGAGGTCGTGGTTGGGGTGCAGCGGGATCGCGCCCGCGTCGAGCAGCGTCAGCGCCTCCTCGGCGGTGTCCGCGAGACCCTCGATCGCGACCGCGACGCCGAGCGCCGTGCGCATCGGCGCGCACATCCGGCGCGGGTCGATCGGCGGCCCCGCGTGGCTGACCGCGCCGCCGGCCAGGGCGGGGACGACCTCGCCGGCGGGGCGGACGTCGACCAGGAGCGGGGCGGCGGCGGCGAGGGCCGCGACGGCGGGATCCGGGTCCGCATGCAGCGTCGTATGCATGGCCGGAACCTACGCCCGACAGGCGGTCCCGCCCTTGGACATCCGGGCCAGGATCGCGGCTCCGCGCCTGGACCGCTGGCCGGACGGTCCACCGCGGTTCCGCCTCCCCGTCCAATGAGGAGCCCACCGTGGCGCGGATACGTTCGGCCCCGTCCACCGCCGTCGACCGTCCTGCATACAGCCCCGGAGAGGCCCATGACCATCAGCGTGCCCGCTGTGCCCTACGACTTCGAGCTCGACCCCGAGAGCACCGCGCTCGTCATCATCGACATGCAGCGCGACTTCCTGGAACCCGGCGGCTTCGGCTCGCTGCTGGGCAACGACGTGTCCTTGCTCCAGCGCACCGTCGCGCCGCTGCAGGCCGTCCTGGCCGCGGCGCGGGCCAGCGGGATGCTGGTGATCCACACGCGGGAGGGCCACCGGCCCGACCTCGCCGACGCGCCGCCCGCCAAGCTCGCCCGCGGCCACCTGAGCTGCGGGATCGGCGACCCCGGCCCGTTCGGCCGGATCCTGATCCGCGGCGAGCACGGCCACGACATCATCGACGAGCTCGCGCCGGCCGAGGGCGAGCCGATCCTCGACAAGCCCGGCAAGGGCGCGTTCTACGCGACGGACCTCGAGCTGCTGCTGCGCAACGGCGGGATCACGCGCCTGATCGTCACCGGCGTCACCACCGAGGTGTGTGTGCACACCACGGTGCGCGAGGCCAACGACCGCGGCTTCGAGTGCCTCGTGCTCTCGGACTGCGTCGGGTCCTACTTCCCCGAGTTCCACGAGGTCGGCCTTCAGATGATCGCCGCGCAGGGCGGCATCTTCGGCTGGGTCGCGGCCTCGTCCGAGCTGCTCGCGCAGCTGCCCGTCACCACCCACATCTCCTGAGGAGCGAGGAACACCATGAGCTCGACCTTCGCGCTGCCCAAGGGCAGCGTCACCGGCGGCAACCTGCCGTTCTGGACGCGCGGCGACCTGAACGCCTTCTTCGGCCTCGGCATCAACATGCTGGTCAACGTGCTCGTGCTCGCGGGCCTGGCCGCCGGGGTGGTCAACATCCCCGCGCACGACGTCTACCGGGTGATCCTGCCCGCCCTCGGCGTCGAGCTGCTGATCGGCAACGTCTTCTACTTCCTGCTCGCCCGGCGACTGGCGCTGAAGGAGGGCAGGACCGACGTCGCGGCGATGCCGTACGGGCCGAGCGTGCCGCATATGTTCATCGTCACGTTCGTCATCATGTTGCCGACGTACCTGCAGACCAAGGACCCCGTGAAGGCCTGGGAGGCGGGGATCGCCTGGGCGTTCATCATCGGGTTGATCATCCTGGCGGGCGCGTTCGTCGGCCCGTACATCCGGAAGGTCACGCCGCGCGCGGCGCTGCTGGGGACCCTCGCGGGCATCTCCATCACCTTCATCTCGATGCGGCCCGCCGCGCAGATGTTCGAGGCGTCGTGGATCGCGCTGCCGGTGCTGACGCTGATCCTGATCGGCTTCGTCTCCGGCGTGCGGCTCCCGGGCAACGTCCCGATGGGCGTCGTGGCGCTCGGCGTCGGCACCGCGATCGCGTGGATCGGCGGCTACATGGACGGCGGCGCGGTGAGCGACGGCGTCAACGACATCGCCTTCGGGCTGCCGTCGCTGGACTTCGCGCGGCTCGGCCACGGGCTGGACAGCATCTCGCCGCTGCTGGCGACGGCGATCCCGCTCGGCATCTACAACTTCATGGAGGCCATGTCCAACGTGGAGAGCGCGGCCGCGGCGGGCGACAAGTACAACCTGCGCGCGATCCTGCTGGCCGACGGCACGGGCGCGATCATCGGCGCGTGCGCCGGCTGCCCGTTCCCGCCGGCGGTCTACATCGGCCAGCCGGGCTGGAAGGAGGCGGGTGGGCGGATCAGCTACTCGCTCGCCACGGGCGTCGTGATCTTCCTGCTCTGCGTGCTCGGCGTCTTCCCGCTGCTCGCGGCGGTGCTGCCGATCCCGGCGATCGTCCCGATCCTGTTGTTCATCGGGTTGGTCATCGGCGCGCAGTCCTTCCGAGCGGTGCCGAAGGCGTACTACCCGGCCGTCGTCATCGCGATGGTGCCGAACGTGGCGTCGTGGGGGGTGGGGCAGGTCGACAACGCGCTCAGCGCCGCCGGCACGAGCGCCGCGAAGGTCGGCTTCGACAACCTCTCGGCGGCCGGCACGATCTACGGCGGGCTCAACACGCTGGGGCAGGGCGCGGTCCTCGTCGGGATGATCCTGGCGGCGATCACGGTGTTCATCGTCGACCGCAAGTTCCTCTGGGCCGCGGGCTTCTGCGCCTTCGGCGGGGCGCTCACGCTGGTCGGCCTGATCCACAGCGCGAAGGTCCACGTGTTCAGCAACGGGAAGGTCGCTTTGGGCTACGGGTTCGCGGCGGTCGTGTGCCTCGCGTTCGCGTACCTCAAGCCGCCGCTGCGGGAGCTCGACCCGAACGACCCGGAGGACGTCGAGGGCGCGGCGTTCGAGAGCGGGGAGGAGCTGGATCCCACGCCCACGGTCAACGGGGAGCGCGCCCCGGAGCCGGTGGGCGTCTAGGAGCCGGCCGCGATCGCGGCCCAGGCACCGTCGGCGATGAGCGCGACGGTGCCTGGGTCGTCGAGGTCGATCGTGCCCCTGGCCGCGTGCTGGGCGACGATCGCCGGGTGGTTCATGCACCCGACGACGAGGGCGCTCAGCACGCGGACGGGGCCGGGCTTGACGGTGCCGTCTTCTTGTCCGTGTTGGACGAGGCGGTCGACGATCCTGATGGGGTAGGGGAAGTCGGCGGGCAAGGCGGAGAGGAAGCGGGCCTGGTGGCTGAGGACGAAGGTGTGCGCCGCGGGCTCGGTGCGGCGGTGCTCGAGGGTGGCGTGCACGAGGTGTTTGACACGCTCTTCGATGGAGTTCTGCGTTTGCTGTGCGACGGCGTCGAGGAGCGTCGCGTAGCCGCGCATGTGCGTGGCGAAGAGCGCGAGCGCGACGGCCTCCTTGGAGGGGTGGTGGCGGTACAGCGCGGCCTCGCTGACGCCGGCGCGCTCGGCGATGTGGCGGACGCGCGTGGCGTCGTAGCCGCGCTCCGCGAAGCAGGCGAGCGCGGCCTCGAGGATCTCGGGCTCGCGGCTGGGGCGGGCCACTACAGCGTCGCGGTGGCCTGCAACCGGTGCGCCGACTCCGGGTCGTGGCTGGGGAGGTAGACGGTCGGATGCTCCGCCGCGTGGGCGAGGATCGTCTTCATGGTGGCGATCGCGACGTCGTCCTTCGGGCTCACGCCGTCGACCTGGAGGTCTTGCAGCTGCGCTTGGTCGTAGGCGCTGTCGCCGCCGATCAGCACGTGATGGTCGGGCTGGACGACCAGGATCGCGATGTGCCCGAGCGTGTGGCCCGGAGCCGGCACGGCGAGCACGCGGCCGTCGGTCGTGAGCGCGTGGGAGGCGGCGAAGGCACCGACGGCGGGGCCGTCGAGGGCGATCGGCTGCGGGGCGAAGCCGGGCGGCAGCGGCTGGCGGGTCGCGAGGCGCGTGATGCGGCTCATGGGGGAGTTGGCGATCCGGATCTCCTGCGCGTTGGCGAGGACGGTGGCGTCCGGGACGTGCGGGAGGCCGTTGACGTGGTCGCCGTGGATGTGGGTCAGGACGACGCGTGCGACGTCGTTCGGTGAGAAGCTCGCTGCGGTGAGCTGGTGGTCGAGCTCCTGGTCGCGCGTGACGTGGTACTCCGCGTACGTCGCATCGTGCGCCGGGTGCGTCTCACCGGCATCGACGAGGATCAGGCCCTCGGCAT
>JAOPZG010000304.1 GCA_025964215.1 Conexibacter sp. | reverse complement strand
CCGCCCGCGCCGCCCGCCGGCGACGCTCCCGCCGTCGACCGCACGGCCGACGCGCCGCCCAAGCTGACAGGCGGGGATCCCCTCGCCGGCTGATCCTGGGACAATGCGTCACGTGGCCGGGCTGGGTGCCATCCTCACAGCGGTCGTCACGCCGTTCGACGACGACCTCGACGTCGACGAGCAGGCGTTCGTCGACCTCCTCCATCATCTCGCCGCGCATGGCTCGGACGGCTTCGTCGTCTGTGGAACCACCGGCGAGGCCTCCACGCTCACCGACGAGGAGCACCTCCGCGTCGTCGAGCTGGCGGTGGCCGAGCGGCCCCAGGGCACGTCGATCACCGCGGGCGTGGGGTCCAACGACACCCGCCACGCGGTGCACCTCACCGAGCGCGCGACCGCGCTCGGGGTGGACGCCGTGCTCAGCGTCACCCCGTACTACAACAAGCCCAATCGCCGCGGGATCCTCGCGCACTACGAAGCGGTCGCCTCGGCGACCGACGTGCCGATCATCCTCTACAACATCCCGTCGCGCGTGGTCATCGACGTGCCGAACGACCTGCTCGCCGAGTTGGCGCAGCTGGACAACATCGAGTACGTCAAGCAAGCCAACAACGACAACTTGGCGCCGATCGACGGCCTGGGCATCTACGCCGGCAACGACGAGATCCTGCTCAGGACCCTCGAGATCGGCGGCTGCGGCGGCATCTGCGTCGCGAGCCACCTGGTCGGCGACGAGATGCGCCGCATGGTCGACGAGCCCGAGAACCGGGCCGCGATCGACGCCTCGCTGCGCGACGTCTACGCCGCGATGGGCGTCACCACGAATCCGATCCCCGTCAAGGCCGCACTCGAGCTGGCCGGCCATCCGGTCGGCGGTTTGCGGCTGCCGCTGGTCGAGGCCGACGAGGACGAGCGCACGCAGATCCGCGCCGTCCTCGAGCGCCACGGCCTGCTGGCCAGTGCCGGGGCTCCCTAGGAGAACATGGCCAATAGCAAGCTTCGAGTCCTCCCGCTGGGCGGGCTGGGCGAGATCGGCAAGAACATGACCGTCGTCGAGTACGACGGCGCGATCGTCGTCGTCGACACCGGTCTGAGGTTCCCGACCACCGAGCAGGTCGGCATCGACCTGGTGCTCCCCGACTTCACGTACCTCCGCGAGCGCGCGGAGGACATCGAGGGCATCGTCATCACCCACGGCCACGAGGACCACCTCGGCGCGCTGCCGTGGATCCTGCGCGAGCTCGGGACCGACATCCCCGTCTTCGGCGGGCCGCTCACCATGGCGATGGCGCGCTCCAAGCTCGACGAGCACCGCCTCAAGGAGACGGACCTCAACGACGTCCGGCCGGGGGAGACCCTCGAGCTCGGGCCGTTCGACATCGAGCTGATCCACCTCACGCACTCGATCCCGGACATGATGGCCGTCGCGCTGACGACCGACCTCGGGACGATGCTCATCACCGGCGACTACAAGTTCGACCAGACGCCGGTCGACGGCAAGCCGGCCGACGTCAGCCGCCTGGCCGAGCTGGGCCGCGAGGGGCTGCTGCTGCTCTGCGGCGACTCGACCAACGCGGACCGCCCGGGCTTCTCGCCGAGCGAGTCGATCGCGGGCCCGAACCTGGAGGCGCTGTTCGGCCGCTGCGACGGCCGCATCATCGTCACCTGCTTCGCGTCGAACATCCACCGCGTCCAGCAGGTCGCCGACGCCGCGCGCGTCCACGGCCGCAAGGTCGTGCTCGTCGGCCGCTCGATGCGCAAGAACATCAACATCGGGCGCATGTTGGGTCATATCGACGTGCCGGAGGGCAGCTTCGTCCAGCCGCGGGAGGCCAACAACTTCCCCGACAACAAGCTCGTGATCGTCTCGACCGGCAGCCAGGGCGAGCCGCTCAGCGCGCTGCGCCGGATGGCCCATCGCGACCATCCGCAGGTCGAGCTCCACGACGGTGACACGGTGGTCTTCGCCGCGTCGCCGATCCCGGGCAACGAGCGGGCGGTCAACGAGACGATCGACCGGCTTTACCACATCGGCTGCAACGTGGTGACGCCCGCCGACACGCCGATCCACGCCTCCGGCCACGGCTACCAGGAGGAGATCAAGCTGATGCTCAACCTGACCAAGCCGAAGTACGTGATGCCGTTCCACGGCGACCACAAGCGGATCCACCTCCACGGCGAGCTGGCGAAGTCGGTCGGCGTGCCCGAGGCGAACATCTTCAAGGGCGAGAACGGCCTGCCCCTGGAGCTCGACAAGAGCGGCGCGAAGTTCGGCAAGCGCGAGCGCGCGGGCATGATCTACGTGGACGGCGTCGACATCGGCGACCCGACCGACGTCGCCCTGCGCGACCGCCGGATGCTCAGCGCCGACGGCATCTTCGTCGTCGTCGCGACGATCTCCGAGCAGGACGGCAGCTCGGTCGCCGACCCGGAGATCATCTTCCGCGGCGTGCCGTACTCCGAGGACGCCGAGGGCCTGCTGGGCGACATCCGCCAGTTCGTCAACGGCTCGCTCGCGCGGGCCGCGGGGGAGGAGATCCGCGAGATCGACCTGCTCCAGCAGAAGCTCCACGACGACCTGGCGGCGTTCGTCTACGACCGCCTCAAGCGGCGCCCGATGGTGCTGCCGGTGGTCGTCGAGGTCTAGCGCAGCCCGCCGCGCTCAGCCCGCCGCCGCCGGCGTGGCTGAGCCG
>JAOPZG010000274.1 GCA_025964215.1 Conexibacter sp. | reverse complement strand
GGGGAGGGCGCGGGCGCGGGGCTGGGCGCAGGCGCGGCCGGCGTCGTCGTGGTGGTCGAGCGCGCGCTGGACGCAGCCGAGCGTCCCCGAGCGCATCTGCGGGTTGTCGCGCAGCACCAGGACGTGGTGGACGGAGGCCGGCAGCGCGGTCCAGGCGTGCTGGTAGCCGCGGACCTGCGCGTCCCACTCGCTGCGCCCGTGCGGCGCGACGACGGTCGCGGTCGCGTGCTCGCCGAAGAAGATCGTGTCGACCTCGGGGTGGTGGTTCAGCCACGTCTTCAGCTGGGCCTTCCACTGCACGCACTCGGTCCGCGCCGGCTCCGGGATGATCGCCGTGCCGGCCGAGTACGGGCAGCTCGTGTGCGTGATCGAGAGCCCGCGCCAGCCGCGCGCCTTGACGACCGCGTCGAGCGCCGAGCGCCAGTGCGAGGCGTGGCTGTCGCCGATCAGCGCGACCGTCCGGATCCCGGGCGCCGCCTCGGCGCCGAAGGCGCAGACGCGGATCCGCCCGCTCGACTCCACCACCTTGCACGGCGCGTTGTCCATCTTGGGCGCCTGCACCGGCGTCGGGACGACCGTCCGCGTCAGCTTCGCGTTGACGCACGTGCGCCGCGGGTCGCGCGCCGCCGCGCCGAAGCACCTCGGCTTGTGCGCGAGCGTGCGCTGCGTGATCTGCGCGTCGTGGTGGATCTCGGCCTGGACGTGTTGCGTGCCCACATTGGTGAGCGCGAGCAGCGTCAGGCTCGCGGTCGCGGCGGCGACGAAGGTCCAGCGCGCGCGGTGGCGCGTGAGCACGCGGGCGCGCCGGACCGGGTCCTCGATCAGCGCCTTGGAGAGCAGGGACAGGAGCAGGGTGAGCATGAGGATCCCCAGTCGGGTCGGGGTGTCGAGGTCGTGGTGCAGCGCGTAGGGCGCGAGGACGATCAGCGGCCAGTGCCAGAGGTAGACGGAGTAGGAGAGGTCGCCGAGGCGCTGGAGCGGCGCGAGGCGCAGCAGCGGCGCCGGCGCACCGAACGAGCTCGGCGCGCCCGCCCGGATCACCGCGACCGCGCCCAGGACCGGCAGCGCGGCGGCCAGCCCCGGGAACGGCGTGGCGTTGGTGTAGGCGAACGCGGCGACGCCGATCGCCGCCAGGCCGATCCACGACAACATGGCGCGAACCCAGGCGGGAGAATGCTCGCGCTGGGGCAGGAGCGCGAGCAGCGCGCCCGCTCCGAGCTCCCAGCCGCGCGTCGTCGTGGCGAAGTAGGCGTCGGCGGGATGGGAGTGCGTGTGGGCGATCCCGTAGGCCAGCGACACGGCCGTGATCGTCCCGAGCGCGCCGAGGAGGACCAGGCGCCGCGTGCGCTCCCCGCGTCCCCGCGTCACGAGCACCGCGCCGAGGATCACCAGCGGCCAGACGAGGTAGAACTGCTCCTCGACGGCGAGCGACCAGAAGTGCTGGACCGGCGAGGGTCCGTCGGAGGCGTGCAGGTAGTCGACCGCCTGCCCCGCGAGGTGCCAGTTCTGGACGTACAGCGTGCTGGCCCGGAAGTCGCCGAAGAAGCGCGCCCAGTCGGTCACCGGGACGAGCAGCGCGGTCGCGAGCGCGCACGCTCCCACAACGGTGAGCGCGGCCGGCAGGATCCGCCGCGCGCGCCGCGCCCAGAAGTCCCGCAGCGAGACCCGGCCGGTCGCCTCGACCTCGCGCAGCAGCAGCGTGGTGATGAGGAAGCCCGAGATCGCGAAGAAGACGTCGACGCCGACGAAGCCGCCGGGGACGGCCGCCGGCCAGAGGTGCCAGGCGACGACGAGGCTCACGGCCAAAGCGCGCAGTGCCTGGATCTCGGGACGGATCCCGTGGGCGCCCGCGGCGCCGCCGGCGGCCACGCGTCCCTCTGCCGAGGTCGCCGCGGGGCGCCCGCGCCGCGGCGTGGCGTCCGTGCCGGGATGGGCGAAGCGGAGGGCGGTGAGATCCATCGTGCTGATGGAACGGGTGCGACGACCCATTGGTCGCGCGATACCGATCTGTATCGTCCTGCCGATGCGGTCACTCACCTACGCCGGACCGCGCCAGCTCGAGTGGCGCGAGGCCCCCGAACCGCGGCTCGCGGGCGACGGCGAGGCGATCGTCCGCCACGTCGCGGTCGCCACGTGCGACCTCGACGCGATGATCGTCGCGGGCGCCTCGCCCTTCCCGGCGCCGTTCGCGCTCGGACACGAGGGCGTCGCCGAGGTCCTCGAGATCGGCGACGGCGTCACCACCGTGCAGCCCGGCGACCGCGTGCTCGTCCCGTTCCAGATCAGCTGCGGCACGTGCGCCGCCTGCGCCGCCGGCCGGACCGGCAACTGCGAGACCGTCCCGCTCGGCCAGACCTACGGCTTCGGCTTCGGGGCGGAGCAGACGCGCTGGGGCGGCTTCCTCTCCGACGCGGTCAACGTGCCGTTCGCCGACGCGATGCTCGTCCGGATCCCGGACGGCCTCGCGCCCGAGATCGCGGCGGGCGCCTCGGACAACATCACCGACGCCTACCGCGCGGTGGCGCCGCAGCTCGCCGCGCGGCCGGGCGCGCCGGTGCTCGTCGTCGGCGGCGCGCTGTCCGGATCGATCGGCCTCTACGCCGTCG
>JAOPZG010000270.1 GCA_025964215.1 Conexibacter sp. | reverse complement strand
CGGCGAAGAGCCGCGCGCCCTGGAAGGTGCGGGCGACGCCCGCGCGGGCGCGCCGCTCCGGGGCGAGCTTCGTGATGTCCGCGCCGTCGAGCTCCACGGTCCCCTCGGTCGGGCGCTGGAAGCCGGTGAGGACGTTGACGAGCGTCGTCTTGCCGGCGCCGTTGGGGCCGATCAGCCCCAGGATCGTGCCGGGGACGAACGCGCAGTCCACGCCGTCGATCGCGACGACGCCGTCGAAGCGCACGACGATCCCGCTCGCCGCGAGGCGCCCGGTCACGCCGGGCGCCTCGCGGTCGGGCTGCGTCTCCTGGACGGACATGTGGAGCGGAGGTCCCGGCCCTAGCTCGTGGGGACCGGGACGTCCTTGGGGTCGGCCTTGGTGACGAAGCTCGTCTTGCCGCCCGTGATCTGCTGGATGCGCAGCGTGCGCGCGAACGCGATGTGCTGGGCCTTGGTGAACGTCGTCGGCAGGACGAAGGGCTCGGCGGAGAACGTCTCCAGCTTGGCGGCGAGCAGCTTGCCGTCGGTCTGGCCGCCGGCCTCGGTGATCGCCTTGGCCAGCGCCTGCACCATCGCGTAGCCGGTGATGAACGCCGCGTTGTCGGGGCGCTTGCCCTTGGCGTCGACGTAGCGCTGGACGAGCTTGTTGACCACGGGGTCGGGGTCGTCGCCGTAGATGGAGGCGTAGGTCGAGAAGTACACGTTGCTCACGTTGGGCACCGCGTCCTTCCAGTAGTCGCCGTCGAGGTCCTCGTCGCCGAGGATCGGCATGTCCAGGCCGGCCGCGCGGAGCTGCTTGATGGCGCTGGCCTGGGTCGGCATGTAGGACGCGAGGTAGATGGCGTCCGGCTTGGTGCCGAGCTGCTTGATCTTCGTGATCTGCGCGGCGATCGACTGGTCGCCCTGCTTGAAGGTGTCGGAGCCGACGACCTTCCCGCCGATCTTCGCGAAGCGCGCCTTGAAGCCGGCGACCGACTGCTTGTCGAAGTCGATGGTGTTGTCGAGCAGGACGTAGGCCGTCTTGACGCTGTGCTGGTTGAACGCCCACTCGGCGGTCGCCGCGCCCTCGACGGCGGCCGCGGTCGCCATCGTGAAGGCGAGCGGGCCGATGCCCGAGGGGCCGAACGAGGTGGAGGCCGCGCAGGTGGAGAACGCGAGCTTGCCGGCCGTCTGCGCGACGATCGCCGCGGGCGAGCCCTGGTCGAAGTCGCAGCTGGTGACGACCACGTCGGCGCCCTTGGCGAGGACCGCGGTGGCGGCCGTGCCGGAGAGCTCCGGCTTGGACTTCATGTTCTCCGAGACGATCTTGAAGGGCCGCCCCGCGGCGCCGCCCTTGGCGTTGACGTCGTCGATGGCGAGCTGCGCCGCCTCGCGGGCGGGGAGGTCGTAGGGCCCCATGAACCCGGTCTCGCCGATGGCGAAGCCGAGCGTGATGGGTCCGGTGGGCTTCGCCGCCGTGGTGGCCGCGTCGGAGCTGTCCGAGCTCTGTCCCGAGCCGCACGCCGCCAGGCTCGCGGCAGCGATCATCGCGGCGCTCAAAGTGCCGATTCGCTTCATTGCACACTCCTCCGGGCGCACCGGGCCGTTCCCAGCGCCTGCGGTCGACTGTATGCGATCCGGCGTTGTCCGGGGGATAAATGTGCTTGTACAGCCGGTCCTACGGCCGCATTGGATCCGATGCGGTGTCGGATTGGATCCGATCCTGCCCGAAGGACAGCGTCCGGATCACCGGCTCGCCCGCCGCGTCCGACGCGTCGAGGTCGACGGTCGCCACGATCGCGAAGTCGTGGTGCTCCTCGGGGTCGCCGATGATCTGGCGGACCGACCAGCGGCGGCCGCCCTCCCCCGCGGGCGCGCGGTCGATGAGCAGCAGCTGCGGCGAGCGGGCGTCCGGGCCGGAGGCCATCGACTCGTGCTCGTCCCAGTAGGCGCCGAGCGCCTCCTCCCACGCGGCCTCGCCCATCGCGACCTTGCCGGGCGGGTCGGTCAGCGCGGCGCCGGCCGCCTCGAGCGCGGCGAGGTCGCCCCAGCGATCCCGCGAGGCGAGCTGGACCTTCTGGAACATGGCGTTGCGGATCATCACCGTGAACGTGCGCGCGTTGGCGGTGATCGGGCGTGGCGGCGGCGGCCCCTCGCCGGCCGCGATCGCGGCGGCGGCGCGCTCGACGGACTCCGGATCGGTGAGCGCCTCCCACTCGTCGAGCAGGCTCGAGTCCGTCTGACGGACCGTCTCGCCGAGCCAGTCGATGATCTCGTCGAGCTCGTCGGTCTTGACCCGCTCGGGCACCGTCTGACGCAGCGCGCGGTAGGCGTTCGAGAGGTACCGCAGCACGAGGCCCTCCGAGCGCGCGAGGCCGTAGTGCGCGACGAACTCGGTGAACGTGCGGCCCCACTCGTACATGTCGCGCACGACCGACTTCGGCGAGAGGTCGGACTCGCGGACCCACGGGTGCGTCTCGCGGTAGACGCGCAGCGCGTCGAGCAGCGGCTCGGCCAGCGGCCGCGGGTAGGTGACCTCCTCGAGCAGCTCCATCCGCTCCTCGTACTCGATCCCCTGCGCCTTCATCTCGGCGACCGCCTCGCCGCGCTCCTTGTTGGCCTGGGCCATCAGGACCGGGAACGGGTCGTCAAGGATCGCCTCGACGACCGAGAGCACGTCGAGCGCGTGGTGCTCGGACTCGGGGTCGATCAGGTCGAAGGCGACGAGCGCGAAGGACGCCAGCGGCTGGTTGAGCGCGAAGTCCTCCTGGAGGTCGACCGCGAGCCGCAGCGTGCGGCCGTGCCGGTCGGGCGCCTCGAGCCACTGCAGGACGCCCGCGTCGACCAGCTCGGTGCCGAGCGCCTCGGCCTGCTCGGAGAGCCGCCGGCGGCCGCGCTCGTCCTCGTGGTTGTCCTCCATCAACGCGCGCATCGTCTCGACGGGGTCCGCCGGCTGGTTGACGACGTTGAGGATCATCGAGTGGTCCACGCGCATGCGCGAGACGAGCGCCTCGGGCTTGGCGTCCTTGAGGCGCTCGAAGGTCTCCTCGGTCCAGCTCACCGCGCCGTCCTGCGGCTTCTTGGTCTGGACCTTGCGGCGCTTCTTGGGGTCGTCGCCGGCCTTCGCCAGCGCGCGCGTGCGGTCGATGACGTGCTCGGGCGCCTGGACGACGACGTAGCCGGAGGTGTCGAAGCCGGCGCGCCCCGCGCGGCCCGCGATCTGGTGGAACTCGCGCGCCTTGAGCAGCCGGTGGCGGCTGCCGTCGTACTTCGCCAGGCCGGTGAAGACGACCGTGCGGATCGGGACGTTGATCCCGACGCCGAGCGTGTCGGTCCCGCAGATGACCTTCAGCAGCCCGGTCTGCGCGAGCTGCTCGACGAGCCTGCGGTAGCGCGGGAGCATCCCGGCGTGGTGGACGCCGATGCCGCCGCGGACGAGCTTGGAGAGCGTGCGGCCGAAGCCGGCGGTGAAGCGGAAGGCGCCGATCGCCTCCGCGATCGCCTCCCGCTCCTCGCGCGTGCAGAGCCTCGCCGAGAGCAGCGACTGCGCGCGCTCCATCGCCGAGGCCTGCGTGAAGTGCACGACGTAGATCGGCGCCTGGTCGATCGAGACCAGCTCCTCGAGCAGCTCGTGCAGCGGCTCCACCGACCAGGAGTACGTGAGCGGCACCGGGCGCTCCGCGTTCTCGATCAACGCGGTCTCGCGACCGGTCCGGCGCGTGAGGTCCTGGGCGATCTCCTCGACGTCGCCGAGCGTCGCCGACATCAGCAGGAACTGCGCCTGCGGCAGGCACAGCAGCGGCACCTGCCACGCCCAGCCGCGCTGGCCGTCGGCGTAGTAGTGGAACTCGTCCATGACGACCTGCCCGACGTCCGCGCCCGCGCCCTCGCGCAACGCGATGTTCGCCAGCACCTCGGCGGTGCAGCAGACGATCGGCGCGCCGGAGTTGACCGACGCGTCGCCGGTGAGCATCCCGACGTTCTCGGCCCCGAACGTGTCGCACAGCGCGAAGAACTTCTCGGAGACCAGCGCCTTGATCGGCGCCGTGTAGAACGTCGTGCGCCCGTCGGCCAGCGCCGCGAAGTGCGCCGCGACGGCGACCAGCGACTTGCCGGAGCCCGTGGGCGTGGCGAGCACGACGTTGTTCTCGCTGAACAGCTCGATCGCCGCCTCCTCCTGGTGCGGGTAGAGGCTGATCCCCTCGCGCTCGGCCCAGGCGGTGAACGCGTCGTAGAGGGCGTCGGCGCTGGGGTTGACGGGAAGGGTCTCGAGGAGGGACATGCGTGGTGCGAGCCACGCTAGCGGGCGGGGAGCGACCCGAGCAGGTGCAGCGCCTCCAGCGTCACCCGCAGGTCGCGCAGCAGGCGCGCGCGGCCGGCCGCGTCCGCCGCCTCGACCGTGCCGAGCAGCACGGCCGAGATCGCCGGCCACGACGCGCCGTAGACCGCCATCGCCTCGACCTCCGGGAGCGGCGGGCGCCGCAGGCGCTCGGCGCACGCGCGCTCGGCGTCGTCGAGGACCGCGATCAGGAGCGGGAGGTCCTGGCGGCGGGCGGCGCCGATCCGCAGGCAGAGGTCCTCATAGGTCGTGGCCGGCCGGCGCAGCCAGGCCTCGAAGCGCTCGCGACCAGTGGCGGTCGCGCCATAGGTGGTGCGGCCTGAGCGCTCCGCCCGCGACTCCGGCGCGGCCTCCAGCGGCTCGATCATCCGCTCGCGCGCGAGCCGGCGCAGCGCCTTGTAGACGGAGGAGGCCGTCGGCACGAGCCCGCGCTCCAGCGGCCAGCGGCGGATCTGCTCGACGAGCGCGTAGCCGTGGATCGGCTGACGAGCGACCAGACCCAGCACCGCGTATCGCGTCGATTCGGACATGCTCCTCTCTGAGCATTGAGCCTAGCCCCTGACCGCGAGCAGCGCGCCCGCACCCGTCGGCGCCAGCGCCCAGCTGACGCGCGGGTCGGCCTCGACGGTCGCGCGGAAGTCCGCGACCTGGTCGGCGTGGGAGAGGACGTTGTCGACGGCGAGCAGGCCGGAGGGGCGCAGGACGCGGACGAGGTCGGGCCAGTAGGCGACGTACGCGGGGCGCTCGGCGTCGAGGAAGATCAGGTCCCAGGCGCCGTCCGGCGAGGCGCGCAGCAGCTCGGCGGCGTCGCCGGTGCGCAGCTCGACGGCGTCGCGGAGGCCGGCGCGGGCGAGGTTGGCGGCGGCCTGGAGCGTGCGGTCCTCCTCGACGTCGATCGAGACCACGCGACCGCCGGTCGCCCCGACCGCCTCGGCCAGCCAGAGCGTCGAGTAGCCGTTCGAGGTCCCGAGCTCCAGGACGTCGCGCGCGCCCTTGGCGCGGATCAGCAGCGACAGCAGCCGCGCGGTGTCGGGCTCGACGTTGCGCCGGCGCGCGAGGCGGTCCTCCAGCACCGCGTCGTGCGCGCGCCCGTCGGCGTAGAGCTCCTCCAGGAAGTCCGCCACCCGCTGGTCCATCGCCCCGCGCCTCCGTCTCCGTCACTGGCTAAGCTGGTGACGATGGTAGTCACGGACGCCGGTGCCGGTCAAGCGCCCTTCGCCTTCCGCAGCGACGCGCTCCCGCTCGACCTCGCCGCGACGCTCATGCACCGCGTCCCGGGCGCGACGCCGATCGAGCTGCTCGGCGACGCCCGCGCGCTGGCCGCGTG
>JAOPZG010000266.1 GCA_025964215.1 Conexibacter sp. | reverse complement strand
GGGCGACGCCGAGCGCGCCGATCCAGCCCGAGGTCGCGAACGCCGCGCAGCACGCGACGCCGACGACGCCGCCGGCCGTGCCCTCGGCGACGAGGATCGTGCCGTCGGGCGAGCGGCGCGGGAACTCGAGCAGCCGCGCGACCTGCGTGCCGAAGCCGGCGCGGCGCAGCACGTCGATCGCGAGGGGGACCTCACGGTCGGTGGCCGGCCGGATCGCCGAGGCGACGCGCACCGGCCGGACCCTATCCAGCACGCCCGTCGGGGTGCTCTAGCACCGCGGGGACCGCGGCGGATCCACGGAGCGATCCTGCGTGACCACCGTCTCGCGGCGCGAGCCGCAGGCGAAGGTCGAGAGCGGGGTTCCGGTGCCCATGCGGCCGGTCGTACCCCCGACGAATACGCTTCATCCCCATGAGCACGACCGTGACCGACGTCTACGAGATCCCGCAGGAGCACAAGGACTTCCGGGACCTCGTCCGCCAGATCGCCGTCGAGAAGGTCGCGCCGCGCGCCGCCGAGATCGACGCCAAGGACGAGTACCCGTGGGACATCCGCGAGCTGCTGGCCGAGAACGACATCCTCTCGCTGCCCTACGCGGAGGAGTACGGCGGGACCGGGACCGGCACGCTGATGCTCCAGATGGCGGTCGAGGAGCTGGCGAAGGCGTCGGCGTCGGTCGCGCTGATGCTGATGGTCCAGGAGCTCGGCTCGCTGCCGATCGCGCTCTTCGGCTCCGAGGAGCTGAAGGCGCGGCTCCTGCCCAAGTGCGCGACCGGCGAGTGGTCGCCGGCGTTCTGCCTCAGCGAGTCGGAGTCCGGCTCGGACGCCGCGGGCATGCGCACCACCGCGCGCCTGGACGGCGACGAGTGGGTCATCAACGGCACCAAGTCGTGGATCACCAACGCGGGCGTCGCCGACTTCTACGTGGTCTTCGCCGTCACCGACCGCGAGAACCGCCGCGTCACGGCGTTCGTGGTGGAGAAGGACCGCCCGGGCTTCTCGGTGCCCAAGTACGAGCACAAGCTCGGGATCCACGGCTCGCCCACGGGCCAGCCGTTCTTCGACGACGTGCGCGTGCCGGCCGAGAACGTCATCGGCGAGGTCGGCCGCGGGATGTCGGTCGCGCTCGGGACGCTCGAGCGCACGCGCCTCGGCGCCGCCGCGCAGGCCGTCGGGATCGCGCAGGGCGCGACCGACTACGCCGTGCAGTACGCCAAGGAGCGCACCGCGTTCGGCAAGCCGATCATCGAGCTCCAGGGGTTGCAGTTCAAGCTCGCCGACATGCAGACGCGGACGGCCGCGGCGCGCGAGCTGCTCTACAAGGCGTGCGCGAAGATGGACCGCGGCGAGAGCGACAAGGCGATGTACTCGTCGATGGCGAAGCTGTTCGCTTCCGACACGGCGATGTACGTGACGGTCGAGGCGGTCCAGGTGCTCGGCGGCTACGGGTACGTGACCGAGTACCCGGTCGAGCGGATGATGCGCGACGCGAAGATCACCCAGATCTACGAGGGGACCAACGAGGTCCAGCGCGTCGTGATCGCACGCCAGTTGGCCAAGTAGCCGTCGCCAGGGAGCGCTCGGGGGCGAGTACCCTGAGCGCACCCATGTCGCTGCGCCGCACCGCCTTCGCCGCCGTCATCGCCATGAGCCTCGGGCTCACGATCATCGTGGTGCTCCAGAACGGGTTCAGCACGATCGGGATGCTGCGGATCGTCGAGGTCATCGGCGTGCTCGTCGTCGCCGGCGCCGCGCTGCTCGGCGCGATGGCGATCGTCGGGGTCCGGATGGCCGGCTGGAGCGAGCCGGAGTCCGAGGAGGAGTTCGAGCGCGTGGTGCTGCGCGCCGAGCGCCTGGCGCGTGAGGGGACGGCCGCGGAGCCGACGGAGGGCGAGTTCCTGGAGCTCGACCCCTACGACGACGCGGACTTCGAGGAGCTCGTCCGCGACGCGATGGACGACCTGCCGGACCTGCTGCGCGCCGCCCTGGATCGCAACGTGGCGGTCGTGATCTCGGACCGCGGGCGGAAGTACGGGGCGTATGGGTTGTACAACGGCGACGGCGCGACGCGCGACGACTACCCGGACAAGATCCTCATCTTCCGCGACACGCTGCGGCGGGACTTCGGGCACGACGCCGATCTGCTGCGCCATCAGGTCATGGTGACCGTGCGGCATGAGCTGGCGCATCACATCGGGTTCGACGAGCTGGGCGTGCGGGACTTGGGCTTGTAGCTCGGTCGTCGGTGGCGCCCAGCGCGTTTGCCGCTGGGGCGCGCTGCGTGGTCTGTGGTCACCGAGGGGAGTGAGGCGGGGTCGGCGCCGCGAGGCGCGGGCTCGTCGTCGGCGGGCGCCGGGGCGCGGGTCGTTCGTAACTAGGTGCTCTCCGCGAGCACCTGACGACGGATGGCACATGGACGTTGGATCTCAACGTCTATGTGCCATCCGGCCTGAATCGCTCGCGCCGGCGTCCGCGGACGACCCCGGGCGCCGGGCACCACCACTCCCGCCTGACTCCCCTCGGTGACGACGGACCACGCGGCGCGCAGCGACCAACGCCCGCGCTGAGCGCCAGCCACGCCGCGCATCACGACCTTGACAACTGTTCCGAACACCGGAACACTCCTCGCGCACATGGCCGTCGCGCGCTCATCCCTCCCCGAGCAGGTCTTCCGCCAGCTCGTCGCCGCCGTCCTCGACGGTCGCTACGCGCCCGGCGACAAGCTGCCGTCGCAGCGCACGCTCGCCGCCGATCTCGGCGTCAACATGGCGTCGTTGCGCGAGGGGATCAAGCGGCTGGAGCAGCTGCGGCTGGTCGACGTCAAGCACGGCGAGTCGATGCGGGTGCAGGACTGGCGGGGGAACGCTGGGCTGGATGTGCTGGCCTACGCGGTCACGGTCGATCCGGCGCTGACGGGCGCGCTGTTCGAGGCGCGGCGGCTGCTGCTGGTCGAGGCGGCGCGGCTGGCGGCGGAGCGGCGGACGCCGGAGCAGGAGCGTGGGCTGCTCGAGCTCGCCGAGGCGTTCGCGGCGGCGCCCGACGACGCGACCGCGCAGATGCTCGACCTCGCGTTCATGGCGACGGTCATCGACGCGGCGGGGAACCTCGTCCTCACGTTGATCCTCAACTCGATCCGCGAGCTCTACCTCGGCCACCTCGAGCGCTTCCTCCCGATCGTCGCCGGCCGCGACGAGCTGGCGCCGCTCTACCGCCGCACCGCGCGGGCGATCGCGGCGGGAGAGGGCGGCCGGGCCGCCGCGGCGCTGACGAAGCTCGCGGGCGCGCAGGAGATCCGGATGCTGGAGGCGAACGCGCCGTGAGCGTGCTGTCGCCCCGCGAGGCGTCGATCTTCTCCTGCGTCGCCGACACGCTG
>JAOPZG010000070.1 GCA_025964215.1 Conexibacter sp. | reverse complement strand
GGCTCGCGCTCGGGCGCCAAGGACCGCGCGCGGTTCGAGGGCGGCCAGATGCCGATCCACATGCGGATGCGCAAGCTGCGCGGTCCGCACATGAAGAAGTCGATGCCGTTCGAGATGTTCCGCACCGCGACGCAGGGCGTCAACGTGCAGGACCTCGAGGCGCGCTTCGACAAGGGCGCCGACGTCACGCTCGACGCCCTCAAGACGGCCGGCCTCGCCAAGAAGGCCGACGTCCCGGTGAAGATCCTCGCCAAGGGCGAGATCACCAAGCCGCTGACCGTCCACGCGCACAAGTTCAGCGCGTCGGCCAAGGCGGCCATCGAGGCCGCCGGCGGCACCGCCGTCGTCATCGAGTCCTAGCCGCTCTGGCACCATCACACGTCGGCTTCGAGGGCCCCGGGCGACCGGGGCCCTCGGTCGTCGGTTACCCTCTCCGTCTCCATGCTCTCGACCATCCTGAGTGCGTTCACCGTCCCGGAGATCCGCAAGAAGCTCGCCTTCACGGCGTTGCTGCTCGCGCTCTACCGCCTCGGCTCCCACATCCCCGTCCCGGGCATCAACGTCCAGGCGGTGGATGACATCCAGAGCCAGTTCGGCGGCGGCGGCATCCTCAACCTGCTGAACCAGTTCTCCGGCGGCGGGCTGAGCCGCATCGCGCTCTTCGCCCTCGGGATCATGCCGTACATCACGGCGTCGATCATCCTGCAGCTGCTGACGGTCGTCGTGCCCTCGCTGGAGAAGCTCCAGAAGGAGGGCGAGGTCGGGCAGGCGCGCATCACGCAGTACACGCGCTACCTGACGGTCGGCCTGGCCTTCGCGCAGTCGATCGGCTACGTCTTCCTCTTCAAGTCGTTCAGCGCGAACGCGGGGGAGAAGGTCATCTCGCAGTTCGACACGCCGCACGTCTTCCTGATCGTCGTCTCGCTCACGGCCGGCACGATCCTGCTGATGTGGATGGGCGAGCTGATCACGCAGCGCGGCATCGGCAACGGCATCTCGCTGATGATCTTCGCGTCGATCGTCGCCCGCCTGCCCGGCGGCGTCTCGTCCTGGTGGAACAACCCGGACCAGGTCTTCGTCGTGCTGATGCCGTTCCTGGCGCTCGCGGTCGTCTGCTCGATCGTCTTCATCCAGGAGGGCCAGCGCCGCATCCCGGTCCAGTACGCCAAGCGCGTCATCGGCCGGCGGATGAGCGGCGGCGGCCAGACCTACCTGCCGCTGCGCGTCAACATGGCCGGCGTCATCCCGGTCATCTTCGCCGCGTCGATCATGGCCTTCCCGCCCACGGTCGGCCAGCTGATCAACACCCCGGCCACGCACTCGGTCGCGAACTTCCTGAACCCCGGGAAGGCGCCCTACGTGATCGGCGAGTCGATCTTCATCATCCTGTTCACGTACTTCTACACGGCGGTCACGTTCAACCCCGTCGACCAGGCCGAGAACCTGAAGAAGTACGGCGGCTTCATCCCGGGGGTGAGACCCGGTCGGCCGACGGCCGAGTTCCTCGACCGCATCCTCGCGCGCCTGACGTTCCCCGGCGCGCTGTACCTCGCGGCGGTCGCGGCGCTGCCGACGATCGTCATCGCGCTGACGGGGGCGACGCAGTCCTTCCAGTTCGGCGGGACGTCGCTGCTGATCGTCATCGGCGTGGCCCTCGACACGATGAAGCAACTCGAGGCCCAGCTGATGATGCGCAACTACGAAGGCTTCCTCAAGTAGGATGCCCGACCTTCCCGGGACCGACGGCACCGAGGCCGTCGTCCGCAAGGAGCTTGCGATCGCCGTCGTGTCAGAACTGAACCTCATCCTGGTTGGTCCGCCCGGTGCCGGAAAGGGCACGCAGGCCGAGCGCCTGACGCAGGACTTCGGCCTGCCCTACTACGCCACGGGCAACATCCTGCGCGAGGCGGTCGCCAACGGCACCGAGCTCGGCCGGCAGGCCAAGGAGCACATGGACGCCGGCGGGCTCGTGCCCGACGACGTGATCATCGGCGTGATCCTCGAGGCGCTCAAGCAGGACGAGGCCGCCGACGGCTTCCTGCTCGACGGCTTCCCGCGCACCGTGCCGCAGGCCGACGCGCTCGGCGAGGCGTTGCAGAACGCGGGCCGGAAGATCAGCGCCGTGCTGCTCATCGACGTCCCCGACGAGGAGGTCGTGCGCCGCCTCTCGGGCCGCCGCGTGAGCAAGGCCGGCCGCGTCTACCACGTGGACTTCGACCCGCCCAAGCACGAGGGCCGCTGCGACATCGACGGCTCCGAGCTGATCCAGCGCGACGACGACAAGCCGGAGACGATCCGCAAGCGGCTGTCGGTCTACCACGAGCAGACCGAGCCGCTCGTCGAGTACTACGAGAGCCGCGACCTGCTGCGCCGCTTCGACGGCACGCGCACACCCACCGAGGTGCACGACCACGTGCGCGCCACGGTGGCGACGCTGCGCCTCGAAGACGAGCTGTAGCCCGGCGGACCCGGAGGGACGATCAGCCTCATGATCATCAAGAAGTCCCCCGCCGAGATCGAGAAGATGGCCGCCGCCGGGGCCATCCACGCCCAGACGATGAAGCTCGTCGCCGGCGAGATCCGCGCCGGCGTCTCGACCGCCGAGCTCGACCAGGTGGCCGAGAAGTACATCCGCTCGCAGGGCGCGGTCCCGTCGTTCAAGGGCTACCGCGGCTTCACCGGCTCGATCTGCGCCTCGCCGAACGAGATGGTCGTCCACGGGATCCCCGGCCCGTACCGCCTCGGTGACGGCGACATCATCTCGATCGACGTCGGCGTCACCTACAAGGGCTGGGTCGCCGACGGCGCCGTGACCTTCCCGGTCGGCCCGGTCACGCCGGTCGCCGGCAAGCTGCTCGAGGTCACGCGGCGCTCCCTCTTCGACGCGGTGCAGCAGTGCCGCCCGGGCAACCGCCTCGGCGACGTCTCGCACGCGGTCCAGCAGACCGTCGAGTCCGAGGGCCTGTCGGTCGTCCGCTCGCTGGTCGGCCACGGCATCGGGCGCGACATGCACGAGGAGCCGCAGATCGCGAACTACGGCGACGCCGGCAAGGGCCCGCTGCTGGAGGCGGGCATGGTGCTCGCCGTCGAGCCGATGACGACCGCCGGGCGCCACATGGTCCGGATGGGCGACGACGGCTGGGCGATCTACTCCCAGGACGGCTCGCTGGCCGCCCATTTCGAGTTCACGATCGCCGTCACCGAGGACGGTCCGCGCGTCCTCACGCCCTGGCACGAGGGCGAGGGGGCGCTTTGAGCCGCTCGCAGGCTCGCGCCCAAAAGG
>JAOPZG010000151.1 GCA_025964215.1 Conexibacter sp. | reverse complement strand
GACGCGGCTCGTGAGGTCCTCGATCCGCGCGCGGTCGGGCGCGTCGGTCTGCGCGTCCGGATCCGCGATCGCCGGTCCCGGCTCGAGCCACCACGCCCCGTCGCCGAGCGCGAGGTGGAGCGGGATCTCGAAGGCGACCGCGAACGGCGCGCCGTCCGGGGTCCCGTGCAGCACCGGCGTTCCCGGCACAGCGGCGAGCCGCCGCCACTGCGCGCCGTCGGCGACCAGCAGCGTCGGCGGAGCGAGCCGCGCCGGCGTCTCGCTACGGGCAGCGCCGGTCAGGCGGACGAGCGCGTAGCCCGGCCCGCCGCCCGCGTACTCCGTGTGCGCGACCACCAGCGTCAAGGCCGGCCAGTGTACGGGCCCGAACGGTCGCGGGACCTGGACTTCAGGCGTGCTTGGCGATCAGGTAGTCGGCGACGCGCTGGGAGGCGACGCGCAGGCGGCGGAAGTACGTCGCGCGGCTCACGTGCAGCTCGTCGGCGGCGAGCTCGTGGCTGCCGCCCGGGTCGAGGTAGCCGCGCTGGACGATCCGGCGCAGGAGCTGCTCGTCGGGGGAGTCGCCGAACGCGCTCGCGACCGCGTCAGCGACCTCCGCGCGCACCGACTCCGCGCGCTCCTCCGTGGTCGTCCCGGACGCCAGCGGCGACGCCGCGAGCTCCATCGGCTGGTGCAGGCTGCGCAGCGCGTCGCGGACGGTCTCGAGCGTGACGGGCTCGTCCTCCGCGACCTGCGCCAGCGGGCCGGCGTCCCCGCCGAGCTTGATCGGGCCGGGCGCGCCGAGCCCGAGCTCGCCGTAGACCGCGCCGCGCAGCGCGCCGAGCATGCCGTCGTCGGAGTGGTCGATCTGATGGCATTGCACGACCTTCTCGCCGAGGTCGACGTCGAGGTGCTCCAAGTGCGTGGTGTTGACCGCGCGCGCGAACGCGACGGCGGCCTCGTTGCTCGGGTCGATCGGGATGTAGGACCAGCGCGGGTTGTTGAGGCCCGAGCGCAGGATCGCCGCCGTGTTGAGGATCGAGAGGACGGGCGAGCTGAGGTCGCCGTGGGCGACGAAGTCGATCGAGTCGCGCCAGATCAGCACCTCGTCACCCGCGTGCGCGTCGCGCGCGTGTGAGAGCCACGGGCCGAGGCAGAGGTCCTCCTGCGCGGCCGGCGGTGCGTTCTCGGGCGTGACGGCGATCGCCATCCCGCAGAGCGCGTCGCGCGCGTCGCGGACGGTGACGACGCGGTCCGGCGCCTCCTCCAGGATCCGCTCGGTCGCGGCCCACCAGCGGCCGTCGCCCTCGGTCTTGGCGAGGATCTTCTCGCGGGCGACCGGCGCGTCCTCCAGGCGCCAGAGGTCCGGGCGGTGCGTGGTCGAGCCGTCGGCGCCGAAGCCCCAGCGGACGGCGGGGTTCTCGACCAGCTCGGAGAGGTCGACGACCGTGCGCGGGCCCGCGCGCAGGCCGCGGAGGAAGAGGTGGTCGGCGATCCGGCGGCGCAGCTCGCGGTCGCGCTCGGGGTCGCGGGTGCGCAGGTCGGAGCGCATCGCCTGGCGGACGATCTCGTGCAGCGCCACCCCGCCGGCGACCGGCTCGGAGAACGTGCGCTCCCGCAGCCAGGCGTAGGCGGCCTTGGGGTCGACCTCAGGGAGGACGTCGCGCAGCATCGGCTCGTCGCATGCTCGGGCGATCGCGGCGACGGCCGCGACGTCGAGGTTGCCGCCGTCGAGCTCGGTCCGGGCGACGCGGTGGAGGATCGCCTGGACGAGGTTCGGGTGCTCGTGGATGCGCTCGGGCGCCCAGCTGCCGCCGTCGCGCTGGGCGGCGTCGGCAGCGAGCGCGAGCGCGAGCGGCGAGCCGTCGGCCCACAGGATCAGCTGCTGGGCGAGCTCGCCGTCGGCGAGGCCGTGGGCGCGGACGAGGCTGAGCGCCGCGTCGGCGGGCATCGGCTCGAGCTTCAGCTCGACCGACAGGCGCTCCCAGCCGCCCTCGAACCAGCCGGGCTCGGGCGCGGTCCGGCCGGCGAGGATGACGACCGCGCGGGCGGGGAGCGACGGCAGCAGGCGGCTGCGCAGCCAGCCGTCGGCGGCGGACATGCGCTCGTAGGTGTCGAAGAGGATCAGCGGCTGGAGGGCGTTCGTCAGGTCGCCGAGGGCGGTCTCGATCTCGCCGGGGACGGGGGCGAGGTCGCGGCCCTCGACGATCCGGGGCGACCAGCCGCGGCGCGTGGCGCGGCGGGCGACCTCGCGCAGCAGCGTGCTCTTGCCGATGCCGCCCGGGCCGTGCACCAGCACGACCTGCGCGGGCGGGTCCTCGACGAACAGGGAGTCGAAGAAGGCCAGCTCGCGCTCACGGCCGACGAAGCGCTGGGCATCGCGCGCGGCGAGGCGTTCGGCAAGGGTGCTGGACACGGGGAGTCTCTCCCTTAAGCGTGCCACGCCTGTCCACTGAACGGGCGTCGTCCATAGACTGCCCGCCATATGGGTGGGTCCTCGGAGATCTTCCGCGAGGGGTTGCTGGCCGGCCGGTCGGCGATCGTCACGGGTGGCGGGACGAACCTCGGGCGCCAGGCGGCGGCGGAGCTGCTGGCGTGCGGCGCGAGGGTGGTGATCGCGGGGCGGCGGGAGGAGGTGCTCGAGGCCGCCGCTTCGGATCTGGGTGACGGGTGCTCGTGGGTGAGCGGGGACATCAGGTCGCCTGAGGACGCTTTGCGGATCGTGTCGGCTGCCGTGGATCGCCACGGCGGGCTCGACGTGTTGGTGAACAACGCGGGCGGGCAGTACTTCGTGCCGGCGGAGGCGATCGGCGCCAAGGGGTGGCGCGCGGTGATGCGGCTGAATGTCGAGGGGACGATGGCGATGACGAGCGCTGCTTCTGCCGCCTTGCGCGCGGGTGGGGGCGGCGGGGTCGTCGTGAACGTGACGGTGAGTCCCCACCACGGGATGCCGGCGATGGCGCACACGGGGGCGGCGCGGGCCGCCGTCGAGGCGCTGACGGTCGAGCTGGCTTCGCGCTGGCGGGAGGACGGGGTGGCCGTCGTCGCCGCCGCGATCGGCCGCTTCGACACCGAGTCCCTGCGCAAGTACCCGGAGCACGTCTGGCGCGGCGCGGCCGCGACCGTGCCGTTGCAGCGCCTCGGCACCATGCAGGAGTTCGCCTGGCTGGTGGCGATGTTGGCCTCGCCTCTGGGGCGTGCCCTGACCGGCACGACCGTGACGCTCGACGGCTCCGTCGACAACTGGTGGGGCGCCTGGCCGCCGGTCTCGATCACCGACGGGGCGGGGTCCGTCCCGACCGAGACCCGCAAGCCCACACCCTGAAGTACACTCAGCCGAGGCCTGCGGGCGAGGTGTCAACGGCTGCACGGGAGCCTTCCAAGCTCTAGGAGCGGGTTCGAGTCCCGTCGCCCGCTTGCCCACATCGCCGCAGCAGAGAGCAGCACATAGCCACGGGGAGTGGCGCAGTCTGGTAGCGCACCCGGCTGGGGGCCGGGCGGTCGCAGGTTCAAATCCTGTCTCCCCGACTAGTAAGAAAGGCCCGCAAATGCGGGCCTTTTTCGTGCCCGAAAGGGTCGGGCGGAGCGGGCGCCCGGTCCAATTCCCGGTCCAAATCTTCCGCGAGATCGTCCCCGCGTCGGGAGCGTGGCGAGAGCCGCGTGCGTATTCGGACAAGGAGCTGTCCGGACTGCGTGCGAACGTGCGTTCCCGATGCTGCGGCTTCCCGCCGACTTCACGTCCCCCGTGCTTGAGCACGCGCCCCAGAGCTGGACGCGGGTCGAGTCCGTTGAGGTCGGGTTCGTGGAGGTCTGCGGCCCCCACACGACCGGCGTCGTGATTCGCGAGCGGTTCGACACCGCGCCCTCGCCAGACTCGGACGCTCAACGCTCGGGGCGTACAGGCAGCGAGCTCAAGGACGCGGCGATCGCGAACGAGGTGCCGTTCATCAAAGACCTCGAGACAGACCGCCTGCCGCTGCTGACCGGCGAGCCTGAACACGATGGACGCTACGCCGAGACAGCCCTGGCGCGCGCGGTCTCCCTGCCGCTCACCGCCGACATGCTCGAGGACAACCAGAGGCGCGAGCGCCTCGTCCGCGAAGCGATCCGCGTGCAGGTCAACGCCGCGAAGACCTTCCCGCCGTACTTTGCCTTCAAGAGTCTTGACGACCAGTGGCTAACGGTGAACCTCCTGTGCATCGATACCGCGCGCCTGCTAGCGCCTCTCACGGCGATGAGCGCGTGGATCTCGGTCCCGCTCAGCGCGCTGCGCGACGGCACGCTTCTCACCGCCATTCCCCTCTACGCACGGAGGCTCGCCCGCGGAGCCGAGATCGTGATAACCGTCGGCGAGTTCAACCACAAGCTCGGCCTCGACGACATCGCCGCCTACTTCGACGTGCTCGCCGCCTGCGTCGACCACGGCCTGCGGCCACTCCCCGATCGAATCGACGAGCTCAGCGTCCCCGCCGCCGCGCTCTTCGCCGTCGGCTCCATTCTTGGCACAAGCCGCTATCGCACGGCCGGGGACCCCTACGTGTTCAAGACTGAGAAGCGCCGGACTCCACTCGTCAAATACCACGTGGCGCGCCAGGGCCTCAAGTTGCGCGTGGTGCTCGCGCGCAAGCGGCGCGGTCGCAAGAGCATTCCGCCCTGCGCTGATCGAGACTGTGCGGCGCTGAAGCCTGGCAACGCTAACCCGCATCGGACACTCCGGCTGCACAACGCGCACGACGTACGCAACGAGATCGCCCGGGCCCGGGCGCTCGGGGCGCGTGCTTACGTCAATGGGCTGCAGAACAACCGATATGCGTTCTTGCGCAAGATTGGTCAGGCCATTGTTGTGGCCAACGCGCGCAGGGAGGCCGCGTAGGTCCACTCGGCCAGCGTCTGGCACGAGTCGGCCGCCGCGATCTCCCACTCGACGCATCTGGACGGTGCGCTCTCCAGCCGCTCGCCCAGCCACCGCTCGAACGTCACGCCGGCATGCGTGGCGGCCCGCCGCCAGCCTCCGGCCATCTCCTCCGGCAGCCGTGCGGGCATCCGGCCGGGGATCTGCCCGATCGGATGCGGTCGGCGCAGCAACGCTGAGTAGCGGACGAGCCCGTCGGTGCGCAGTTCATCGTCGATGGTGTGCTCCGCCGACGCTGCGGCGCTATCGAGGGCGTCGACGATCCATAGACGCGTCCGACCGCAACGCGTCGCGATCTCCTCGGCCAGGCGCGACGACTCGATCGCGAGGCGCAGCCACAGCTCCGCCGGAACGCGGGCCGCAGTAGCGCCCTCCGCCACCCGCTCCTGTGACACCCCGTCGAACGCGATCCACGTGATCACCGGCAGCTCGCCGGGGCGGAACGGCGCCGAGCTGAGCGTCGCCTCGAGTGCGACCGGCCCAAGTGTGGGCGGAAGAGGCGCGGCGACGACACGCAGGTGCGGTGCCGCGGGGGTGGACGTCGACGAGGTCACGACCTCTCCGAGTTCGACGGTGCCGTCGCGACCCTCCGGTCGGGACGGATCTTTCATTCCGCCGCGGCGGCCCCCCAGGCGCAGCGAACGATCGTGCGACGAGCACTGGGCGCTTGTCGTCAGCGAAGCGCCACCACCTTCGAACCAGCTCAGCAGCCCACCGTCGAGTAGCGCCAACGCGCCAGCTATTGGGATGGTCGGGGCGAGTTTTGCGGCCCGCGGCCTCTGCGCTTGAGGAGACCAATCTCTCCGCACAGATAAAGCGCCCCCGCGCCGCTCTAACGGCCGGGGGCATGGCCCAAGGAGCTGTAACTCCAATGGACACCCCGGACGCTATCCAGTCCGACGATGACGCGGTCGTCATCCCTGATCACCTGCGCGAGCTTCTGCGCGCGACTGCGGATCGCATGCTCGAAGAGGCGTGCGACATGGCCTTCGCTGCGGATGCGCGCGATGCGGCGATCGCGGCGGTGCATCTCATCGACGCGTTCGAGCGCGAGAGCGTGACGCGCGGCGTCGCGCTCGCCTTGATCCCCGGCTCGATCGAGTGGGAGGAGCCGGTCAAGATGCCCCACACCCTGGAGGGCGTCGAGCAGTACCTGAGCCAGCTGGATCTCGCACGGGAGCTGATCGAGCTCCGTGAGCGTCTCGGCGGTCAGCCGCCGGAACCGACGAACGTCATCTAGGGGAGGGCGAGCACGATGAAGGTCATTGGAACGGGCAACCCCGAGATGCTCACGTTGCGCTTGCGCGAGCGCGAGCTGGCCGGGTTGAAGGAGGATCTCGGTCACCGAGCTGCGGTTGCCGACGATGCTGAGGCGACGCTCCGGGAGCGAGGGTTTGGCGCTCCGGTCGGCGATGACGGGCGGACGTCGGCGGAGATCCTGGCCGCGATCACCGGGTTGCTGGATCGCCTGGCGACCGCGCAGCCGAACGAGCAAGGGCGAGTCGTCGTCTCGGGGCCGACGTGGCTTCTGGGTCCAGCGATTCGCGGCGCGACGGCGGAGGCGGCTGAGCAGCTGGTCACGGCGTTGGAGCGCTTCATCAGCAGTCAGGGCTGCACGCCGGTCGAGTTGCGGGATGCGGTGTCGACGGCGTCGGCCTGGAGCGAGACGCTGATCGGCTACGACCTCGTCCAGAACGGCGACGCCGCCGCCTGAGCGTCCCGAGCCGGCGCCCGACGCGTGCGGGCACGTCGTCGAGGTGAGGAGACCTCGACGCTGCAAGAGGGCACGCGAGAGGGCGCCGGCGGGGAGGGAGAAGCGCACCGGCGGCCCGAGCGCTGAGAACGCACAACTGCGGTCAGGGCTTGGGCGCAAAACCGATGCACGAGGATTCAGTCGACGAGCATTGCGGTACACCCTCGCCACCAATTGGAGGTAGGGGGTTTGCGAGAGCTCGTCGACAGAGAGGGCAGCAGCCGTGTGCTGACCGTCGACATGCCCTCGACCGACTCCAAGCCTCCGGTGCGCGACGCCGGGATCGAACGCGACTATGCCGAGCACCGCGCGGCGGTCTTGGGGATGCTCGGCGCTGACTTCCCGCGCCTGCGCGACGCTGAGGAGATCTATCAGGAGGCGTGGGCGGAGCTGCTGACGATCGAGCGTCGCGGCGAGGTCGTCGAGCATCGTCGTGCGCTGCTGAAGAAGATCGCCTGGCGACGCGCCGCGGACGCGACGAAGCGCCGAAGGCCCGAGGCGATCGACCCGTTCAGCCCGGCGCTGGTTGCCGCGAGCGACGACCAAGCGCTGCCCGATGAGCAGGCGCAGTTGCGGCTCGATGGCGACGCGCTGCGGCTGGTGGTCGAGTCGCTCGACGAGCAGCAGGCCGCGGTGCTGAAGCTCCGCTTCGATCAGCAGCTCAGCGCGCGCGAGGTTCAGGACGAGCTCGGCATCGGCGAGAAGCGCCTCGAGGCGATCATCACGGCCGCCTACAAGAAGATCTCCGCCCAGCTCGAGGTCGACGAGGCCGGCGAGTCGCGATGGATGCGTCGCCAGCGGAGCCTGCTGCTGGCGTGCGAGTTGGGCATCGCTTCGTCGCGTCAGCGGCGGCGGGCGCAGACGATGGTCGACCGCGACCCGGCGTGCCGCGCGATGTTGCACGCGATGCGGACCAACCTCGGCGACGTCGCCGCGGTGCTGCCGATGCCGGTGCTGGCCGAGGAGCACGACCGGCTCAGGGCGATCGCGGGTGCGACGAACCGCCTCGACGAGCTCTGGGCCACCACGCGCCAGCTCACCGACCGCATCACCGGGCGCGGCCTGTCGAACACGGGACTCGTCGAGCAGGCAGGAGTGGGAGGCGCCGGCGTCGGGGCCGGCGCGGCCACCGCCAAAGTCGTCGCGCTCTGCCTCGCGGTCGGCGGCACGGGAGCGATCTGCGTCGACGTCGCTCACCAGCTCCGGCAGCACCCGCCTGCCTAGGCGGGCACGGTTCGT
Organism: Conexibacter sp.; assembly: GCA_025964215.1. GTDB lineage: Bacteria > Actinomycetota > Thermoleophilia > Solirubrobacterales > Solirubrobacteraceae > Baekduia. Next base: position 77 of record JAOPZG010000151.1, on the reverse strand, counting down.
CACGACACCAAGCAGCGCGTGGACGAGCCGCCGCGCGACCACGTCGCGATCGTCCGGCTCCCCATGACGACCACCAC
>JAOPZG010000139.1 GCA_025964215.1 Conexibacter sp. | reverse complement strand
GAGGGCGCCGAGGCGATCGACCAGAATCTGGAAGCCTTGGAGCTGTGGCACGCCGCCGGCCTCCGCTCGCTCGGCCCGGTCTGGAGCCGCCCCAACGCGTTCGGCCACGGCGTCCCGTTCCGCTTCCCCTCGACCCCCGACACCGGCCCCGGCCTGACCGCCGCCGGCCGCGCGCTCGTGGCGCGCTGCAACGCGCTGGGGATCGCGGTCGACGTCAGCCACCTCAACACGCGCGGCTTCTGGGACGTCGCCGCAACATCATCAAAGCCGCTCATCGCTTCGCATTGCGGTGCGCACGCGCTCGCTCCCGCCTCCCGCAACCTCACCGACGACCAGCTCGACGCCGTCGGCCGCACCGGCGGCATCGTCGGGATCCCCTACATCGTGGACTTCCTCCGCGCGGACGGGGCCCTCGACCGCTCCACACCGCTCAGCACGATCGTGGCGCATGTGCGGTACGTCGCGGAGCGGATCGGGGTGGAGCACGTGGGGTTCGGGTCGGACTTCGACGGCGGCGACATCCCGGATGAGCTGGGGGACGTCACGGGGCTGCCGCGGTTGTTGGAGGCGTTGGTCGACGACGGGTTCACGCGCGAGGAGGTCGGCGCGATCGCGTGGGGGAACTGGCGGCGGGTGCTGGCGGAGGCGTGGGCGGCCTAGGCCGCCGCGCGCTCCCCCGCCGCCGCGCCCAACCGCGCGTCCAGCTCCGCGATCACGCCGGGGATCTCCCCCGGCGGCACCGGCCTCGCATACAAGAACCCCTGCCCCACGTCGCACCCCAGCGCCTCGACGACCTGGCTCTGCGCCTCGGTCTCCACGCCCTCGGCCACCACGGAGAACCCGAGCGTCCGGGCCATGTCGCAGACCGCGCGCACGATCGCGGCGGCCTGGCGCGAGGACGCCAGCGACGTGATGAAGCCGCGGTCGAGCTTGAGGGCGTCGAGCGGGAGGTCGCGGAGGCACGCGAGCGAGGACTGGCCGACGCCGAAGTCGTCGAGCGCGATCCGGACGCCGGCCTCGGCCAGGGCGTCGAGCGTCGCGTTGGCGACGTCGGGGTCGTCCATGACGGCGGACTCGGTGACCTCGACCACGAGCTGTCCCGGCGGGATGTCGCGCTCGGCGAGCACCTCGAAGATCTCCTCGGCCAGGCCCGGCCGGCTGAGCTGCACGCGCGAGACGTTGACCGACATCCCCATGTCGCCCATCGACAGGCCGGCGTCGCGCCAGCGCCGGAGCTGGCCGACGGCCTCGCGCAGGACCCAGCGGCCCAGCGGCTCGATCAGGCCGTGCTGCTCGGCGAGCGAGATGAAGCGATCGGGCGGGATCTCGCCGCGCGTCGGGTGCGTCCAGCGCGCGAGCGCCTCGAAGCCGTTCGCGCGGCCCTCGCCGAAGCGGACCATCGGCTGGTAGACGAGCCGCAGGTCGCCGTCCTCGATCGCGCGCCGCAGGTCGTGGGTGAGCGCCACGCGCTCGACGGTCTCGGCGCGCATGCGGTCGTCGAAGATCTCGTAGCGGCCGCGGCCCGCGTGCTTGGCGCGGTACATCGCGACGCCGCCGTCGCGCACGAGGTCCTCGCCCTCGTTGGACGTGCCCGGCCCGGTCAGCGCGATCCCGATCGACGCCGTCGGGCGCAGCTGCACGCCCTCGACCTCGACCGGCTGGGCGACGACGGCGAGCAGGCGCTCGGCGATCGCGACGCTCTCGGTCACCTCGTCGAGCCCCTCGCAGAGGATCGCGAACTCGTCGCCGCCGAGCCGCGCGAGCGTGTCGCTCGGCCGCAGCGCCTCGCTCAGGCGCGGCGCGAGGTGGCGCAGCAGCTCGTCGCCGGCCGCGTGGCCGAGGCTGTCGTTGACGCCCTTGAAGTCGTCGAGGTCGAGGTAGAGGACCGCGACCCACGTCTGCGCGCGGCGCCGCCGCGCGACCGCCAGGCGCAGGCGATCCATCAGCAGCGCGCGGTTGGGGAGCTGCGTCAGCGGGTCGTGCAGCGCCTGGAAGCGCAGCCCCTGCTCGGCGGCGAGCCGGCGCAGCGCGCCGGTCAGGACGTTGGCCACCGACTGCAGGAACGCGAGGTCGTCGTCGCCGAAGGCGCGCGGCGCCGTCGCGTACATGCCCAGGACGCCGAACGGCTGGTCGCTCTCGCCGGCGACCGGCACGCTCACGCCGGAGGCGATCCCGCGGGCGCGCAGCCCCGCGACGTCGAAGCGCTCCTCGCCGTCCGCGTCGCGCACGACGACCGGTGCCGCGGTCGCGAGCGTGTGGCGCGCGTGGGCGTCGTCGAGCTCGGCGCCGCTGACCAGGCGCAGCTCGTCCTGCTCCAGCGCCACCAGGCCGGCGACCGAGACGTCGAGCGACGCCGTGATCGCCTCGACGGTGGCGGCGGCGAGCGCCGCGAAGTCCTGCTCGGTGAGCGCGAGCTGGCTCAGCTGCGCGACGGCGGACTGCTGCCCGGCGCGGCGCTCGGCGCGCTCCTCGGCGGCCTTGCGCGCGGTGATGTCCTCGAGCTGGCCGATCGCGTAGAGCGGCGCGCCGCCCCCGTCGCGGACGAGCGAGATCGTGGTCGCGCCCCACATCGTCGCGCCGCCGGCGCCGACGTAGCGGCGGTCGCGCTTGTAGCGGTCGACCTCGCCGGCGGCGAGCCGGGCGAGGTCGGCGGCGCGGGCCGCGGCGTCGTCGGGATGGCTGATCGCGCGCATCCCGCTGCCGGCCAGCAGCTCGGCCTCGGTGCGGCCGAGCATCCGCTGCAGCTCGCGGTTGACGCGCAGCAGGCGGCCGTCGAGGGCGACGATGGCCATGCCGACGCCCGCCTCCTCGAAGGCGATGCGAAAACGGGCCTCTGCCTCGTGCAACGTGCCGGAGCCCTGCCCCGGTGTGCCGACGTCGTCCACCAGAGGGAGTAGTCGGCCGGCGCTACCCCAGCTTGATCATCGCGTGCTTGACGCGCGTGTAGTCCTCGAGGGCGTAGATCGAGAGGTCCTTGCCGTAGCCGGACTCCTTGAAGCCGCCGTGCGGCATCTCGCTCAGGAACGGCAAGTGGTCATTGACCCACACGCAGCCGAAGTCGAGCTGGCGGATCGCCTCCATCGCGGTGCCGACGTCGCGCGTCCAGACCGAGGCCGCGAGTCCGTAAGGCACGTCGTTGGCGAGCGCGAACGCGTCGCCCGCGTCCTCCAGGCGCTGGACGGTGACGACCGGGCCGAAGACCTCGTTCTGGACGATCTCGGCCTGCTGGCCGACGCCCGCCACGATCGTCGGCTGGACGAAGAAGCCGCGCTCGCTCCCGGCGCTGCCGCCGGTGAGCAGCTGGGCGCCGGCGTCCGTCGCGCGGTCCAGGAAGCCGAGCACGCGCTCCTGCTGGCGCGCGGAGATCACCGGCCCCATCTCGATCTGCTCGCCCGCGGCGGGGTCGCCGACGACGAGCGAGGCGGCGGCCGGGACCAACGCCTCCAACAACGCGTCGTAGATCCCGGGCGCGGCGAGGATCCGCGAGGCGGCCGTGCAGTCCTGGCCGGAGTTCAGGAAGCTCGCGACGCGCAGGCCGGCGGCGACGGCCTCGACGTCGGCGTCCTCGAAGACGATCACCGGCGCCTTGCCGCCCAGCTCCAGGTGCACGCGCTTGAGCGAGTCCGCCGACGCGCGGGCGATGCCCTTACCGGTCCCCACGCTGCCGGTCAGCGAGACGAGCGCGATCTCCGGATGGCGGACGATCGCGTCCCCCACGCCGGGCCCGTCGCCGGTGACGACGTTCAGGACGCCGGGCGGCAGGAGCTCCGCGACCAGCTCGGCGAAGCGCAGCGTCGAGATCGGCGTCAGCTCCGAGGGCTTCAAGACCACCGTGTTGCCCGCCGCGAGCGCCGGGGCGATCTTCCAGATGGCCATCATCAACGGGTAGTTCCACGGCGCGATCTGCCCGACGATGCCGAGCGGCTCGCGGCGGACCATCGACGTGTAGCCCTCGGCGTACTCGCCGGCGCCCGGCGTCATCATCGTCCGCGCGGCGCCCGCGAAGAAGCGCAGCTCGTCGGCGCAGATCGGGAGCTCCTCGGCGGCGAGGGCGTGCGGCTTGCCGACGTTGAGCGACTCGAGCGCGGCGAGCTCCTCGCCGTGGCGGTCGATGACGTCGGCGAGCGCGAGCAGCAGCTCCTGGCGGCGGCCGGGCGT
>JAOPZG010000130.1 GCA_025964215.1 Conexibacter sp. | reverse complement strand
GCGGCCGCCGCGGCGCGCCGCGCGCGCCGCTAGCGATCGTGTGTTCCCGGGGCGACGATTGGGAACGGCGTTCGCGATGACCCACGCGGACCTCCTCCCCTTCGAACGCCCGCTCGGCGCCACGCCGCTGGGCGACGGCACCGTGCGCTTCCGCGTCTTCTCGCTCGACCACGAGCCGATCCTCGCGCTCGGCAGCGCCGAGCACGCGATGCAGGACGAGGGCAGCGGCACGTGGACGGCGACCGTCGCGGCCGCGGCCGGCGACGACTACACCTACATCGTCGACGGCGTCCACCTGCCCGACCCGCACACGCGCCTGCAGCCCGACGGCCTGCGCGGGCCGTCGCGGATCGTGGACCCGTCCGCGTGGACGTGGACCGACGAGGAGTGGCGCGGCGTCGCGCTCGAGGAGCTCGTCGTCTACGAGCTGCACGTCGGCACGTTCACCGAGGAGGGCACGTTCGACGCGGTCATCCCGCACCTCGCGGAGCTCGCCGCGCTCGGCGTCACCGCGATCGAGGTCCTGCCGGTCGCCGACTTCCCCGGCCGCCGCGGCTGGGGCTACGACGGCGTCTACTTCTGGGCCGCGCACGAGGCCTACGGCGGGCCCGACGGCCTGCAGCGGCTGGTCGACGCCGCGCACGCCGCGGGGATCGCGGTCCTGCTCGACCTGGTGCTCAACCACGTCGGCGCGTCTGGCGAGCAGGCGATCCGCGCCTTCGGCCCGTACTTCACCGACAAGTACTCGACCTTCTGGGGCGAGGCCATCAACTACGACGGCGAGTGGTCGGGGCCCGCGCGCGAGTGGGCGATCCAGGCGGCGGAGATGTGGGTCCGCGACCTCCACCTCGACGGCCTGCGCCTCGACGCGATCCACGCGATCTTCGACCAGTCGGCCGAGCACCTCGTCGCCGAGCTGGCGCGCCGCGTCCACGCGCAGCGCTGGCACGCGCTGGTCATCGCCGAGTCCGGGCTCAACGACCCCAAGGTGGTCCGCGACGCCGCGCACGGCGGCTGGGGCTGCGACGCGGCGTGGGCCGACGACGTCCACCACGCCGTGCGCACGCTCGTCACCGACGAGCACGAGGGCTACTACGCGGAGTTCGGCGCGCTCGGCGACCTCGCGCACGCGTTCCGCGACCCGCACGTCCACGACGGGCGCTGGTCGGCGTTCCGCAAGCGCCGCTTCGGCGCGCCCGCCGCCGGCTGCCCGCCGGAGCGCTTCGTCGTCTTCGACCAGAACCACGATCAGGTCGGCAACCGCGCGCTCGGCGACCGCCTCCCGCCGGAGGCGCGCCCCCTGGCGGCGTTCTGCACGCTGCTCTCGCCCTACACGCCGATGCTGTTCATGGGCGAGGAGTACGGCGAGCCCGCGCCCTTCCAGTTCTTCACCGACCACATCGACGAGGAGATCGCCATCGCCACGCGCGACGGACGTCGCCGCGAGTTCGCGTCGTTCGCGCACTTCGCGGGGGAGACGGTCCCGGACCCGCAGGATCCCGGCACGTTCGCGGCCTCCAAGCTGACGCGCGAGGAGGACCCGCGGCTGCGCGCGCTCTACGCCGCGCTGCTGCGCGCGCGCAAGCTGCTGCCGCGCGGGCCGGTCGACGGCGTGCACTCCGACGACGACGCCAGGTGGCTGCGCGTCCAGCGCGGGCAGTACACCTTGGTCATGAACTTCGCCGCCGACGCGCAGCCGGTGCCCGCGGGCGCCCAGCGCCTCGTCCTCGCCACCCACGACGGCGCCGAGCTGCGCGCCGACGGGACGGTCCTGCTGCCGCCGCTGGCCGGCGCGCTGGTGGAGGCCGCGCGATGAGCCGCGAGAGCTGGCCGGGCGAGCCGTTCCCGCTCGGCCCCACGTGGGACGGGCAGGGCACCAACTTCTCGATCTTCAGCGAGAACGCCGAGGGCGTCGAGCTCTGCCTCTTCGACGGCGAGGGCAACGAGGAGCGGGTCAGGGTCGTCGACCAGACCGCGCACAACTGGCACTGCTACCTGCCCGGCGTGGGGCCGGGGCAGCGCTACGGCTACCGCGTCTTCGGCCGCTACGCGCCGGGCGAGGGCAACCGCTTCAACCCCAACAAGCTGTTGATCGACCCCTACGCCAAGGCGATCGACGGCACCGTCGACTGGGACGCGGCTAACGCGCTGCCCTACACGCCGCCCGCCGGCGAGGTCACCGACGACGCGGACTTCGAGTTCGACGACGAGGACAGCGCCGCGGCGATCCCCAAGGGCGTCGTCGTGGACGAGTCCTTCAACTGGGAGGACGACCGCGCGCCGCGGATCCCGTGGACCGAGACGGTGATCTACGAGACCCACGTCAAGGGCCTCACCAAGCAGCTCCCGAGCCTGCCGCCGGAGCTCCAGGGCACCTACGCCGGCCTGGCCAGCGACGAGATGGTCAACTACCTCAAGGACCTGGGCGTCACGGCGGTCGAGCTGCTGCCGATCCACCACATCGCTGACGAGCAGTTCCTCCACGAGCACGGCCTGACCAACTACTGGGGCTACTCGTCGATCGGCTACCTCGCGCCGCACTCGCCCTACGCGGCCAACCACGAGCCGGGCGAGAACCTCAAGGAGTTCAAGGGGATGGTCAAGGCGCTGCACCGCGCCGGCCTGGAGGTCATCCTCGACGTCGTCTACAACCACACCGCCGAGGGAAACCACCTCGGCCCCATGTTGTCGTTCAAGGGCGTCGACAACCAGGCCTACTACCGCCTGATGCCCGAAGACAAGCACTTCTACATGGACTTCACCGGGACGGGCAACACGCTCAACGCGGTGCAGCCGGCGGTCCTGCGGATGATCATGGACTCGCTGCGCTACTTCGTCCTGGAGTGCCACGTCGACGGCTTCCGCTTCGACCTCGCCTCGACGCTCGCGCGCCAGTTCTACGACGTCGACCGCCTCGGGTCGTTCTTCGACACCATCCACCAGGACCCCGTGCTCTCGCAGGTCAAGCTCATCGCCGAGCCGTGGGACGTCGGCCCGGG
>JAOPZG010000113.1 GCA_025964215.1 Conexibacter sp. | reverse complement strand
GGGTCACCTCGACGCGCACCGACGGCGACAGCACCAACGACATCGCCGTGGCGAACATGAGCCTCGGCGGCGGCGCCGCGCCCAACGACAACTGCGGCCGGACGGTCAACGACCCCGAGCACATCGCGATCTGCAACAGCACCGCGGCGGGCGTCACCTACGTGGTCGCGGCCGGCAACTCGAGCGCCGACGAGCAGACGTTCTCGCCCGCGAGCTTCGGCGAGGTCCTGACGGTCACCGCGGTCTCGGACTCCGACGGCCTCCCGGGCGGGGTCGGCGGCGGGCTGAGCTGCATCGGCAACGGCGACGACCAGCCGGCCAGCTACTCGAACTTCGCGACGCGCGCGGTCGACGTCGCGCACACGATCGCCGCGCCCGGCTCCTGCATCCGCTCGACCGCGCCCGGCGGCGGCTACGCCACCATGTCGGGGACGAGCATGGCGAGCCCGCACGTGACCGGCCTGGTCGCGCTCTGCGAGGGCGAGAACGGCGCGCACGGCCCGTGCTGGGGCCAGACCCCGGCGGTCGTGAAGTCCATCATGTTGGCCGCGGCGGGCAGCGCGGCGGCCGCGGCGCCGTCGAACGTGTTCAACGGCGCGCCGTCGAAGGCGATCGCCGGCCGCTACTACGGCGACATGGCGAGCACGGCGTTCCCGAGCTCGGCGAGCGCGGTGCCGGCCAACGCGGTCGGACCCGTGATCAGCGGGACGGTGGCTGTGGGCAGCACGCTGACGACGACCAACGGCACGTGGACCGGCGCGGCGACCATCGCCTACACCTACTCGTGGCTGCGCTGCACGACGGCGGCGGTCGCCTCATGCGCCGATGTCGCCGGCGCGACGGCGCGCACCTACAGCCCGGTGAGCGCGGACCTCGGCAAGTACCTGCGGGTGCGGGTCGTCGGGACCAACGGCCAGGGCTCGGGGATGATGCGCTCGGTCGCCACCGGCGTGGTCGCCGGGCCGGTCGTGGTCGCGCCGGTGAACACCGTCTACCCGGCGATCTCGGGGAGCGCGGCGTCGGGGAGCGTCCTGACGGCGACGACGGGGACGTGGACGGGGACCTCGCCGTCGTACGCGTACTCGTGGCTGCGCTGCACGACGACGGCGGTCGCGTCCTGCGCGGCCGTCGGCGGGGCCACGGGGTCGACGTACACCTTGGGCGCGGGCGACGTGGGCCGCTACCTGCGGGTCGCGGTGACCGCGTCGAACGCGCGCGGGTCGGCGGTCATGCGATCGACGGCGACCGCGGTCGTGAGCGGGAGCGGCGGCGCGGTCGTGGTGGCGCCGGTCAACACGGTGGGGCCGGCGATCACCGGCACCTCGCGCGTCGGCTCGACGCTGTCGTCGAGCACCGGCACCTGGACGGGCACGTCGCCGTCGTATGCGTACCAGTGGCTGCGCTGCACGACGCTGGCGGTCGCCTCGTGCGTGAACATCGCGGGGGCGACGTCGTCGGGGTACACGCTGACCTCGTCGGACCGCGGGCGCTACCTGCGGGTGAGCGTGACGGCCTCGAACGCGCGCGGGTCGGCGGCGATGCGGTCCACGGTCGTGGGCGCGATCTCCTAGCGCGCTACCGTCGAGCGCATGCCGCGCTTCGACTTGGACGACAAGGTGGTGCTGATCACCGGGGCCACCGACGGCCTCGGCCGGGCGCTCGCGCGGGAGGTGCTCGACGCGGGCGCGACCGTGCTCGTCCACGGCCGCAGCGCCGAGCGGATCGCCGACACGGTCGCCGAGCTCGACGGCGGCGACCGCGTGCGGAGCTCCCGCGCGGATCTCGCGTCGCTCGCCGAGGTCCGCTCGCTCGCCGCCGCGCTGCTCGACGCCGAGCCGCGCATCGACGTCCTCGTCAACAACGCCGGCATCGGCGCGCGCACCGGGCGGGTCGAGGAGCGCGAGCTCAGCGCCGACGGGCACGAGCTGCGCTTCGCGGTGAACTACCTGGCGGGCTTCGCGCTCACCCAGCGGCTGCTGCCGATCGTCGCGAGCCGGATCGTCAACGTGTCGTCCTTGGGCCAGCAGGCGATCGACTTCGACGACGTGATGCTCGAGCACGGCTACTCGGGCACGCGCGCGTACTGCCAGAGCAAGCTCGCGCAGATCCTCTACACCTTCGAGCTGGCGCCGCGGGCCGGCGTCACCGTGAACGCGCTGCACCCCGCGACGTACATGCCGACCAAGATGGTGCCCTCGCCGATCTCGACGCTGGAGGAGGGCGTCGAGGCGACGCTGCGCCTGGTCGCCGACCCGGCGCTCGACGGCACCACAGGCCGCTTCTTCGACGGCCTGCGCCAGGCCGTCCCGGACGCGCAAGCCGCCGACGCGCAGGCGCGCCGGCGGCTGTGGGCGTTGTCGGAGGAGCTGACCGCGGCCGCGAGCTAGCAGCCGAGCGGCTTGCCGGAGCGGTCGCCGGCCTTGCGGTCGCGCAAGGTGATGGTCTTGGCCCATCGAGCCGTCGGCGCGGATCAGGCCGTCGAAGCGGCGGGGGAGCTGGCCGTGGGCCTTGTAGCTGTCGTAGTCCCACGGGGTAGACCGCCAGGTGGAGGATCGCCGCACCTGCGCGGCGATCCTCCGGGGCGCGGCTAGACGGGCACGACGATCGAGTTGGCGATCTTGTCGTGCCAGGTCTGCTTGTTGGGGTCCCAGAGCATCCAGAAGTAGCCGAGGAAGATCGGGATCGTGGAGACGATCCGGCCGATGTAGCGCAGGAACGCGCGCGTGTGGCCGATCGAGCCGCCGTCGACGGACCGCACGCTGATGCCGCAGGCGCGCTTGCCGAGCGTCTGGCCGTCCTCGCCGCCCTCGAAGTACGTGTAGTACGCGATGCCGACGATCAGCGAGAGGGCCGTGCCCGGGCCCTTGAGGGCGAGGTCGAGGACGATGCTGATCACCCCGAGCAGGAGCCCGTCGATGAACGACGCGCCGAAGCGGATCCAGAAGCCGGCGCGGGCGTCGGTGTACGGGGCGCCGGCCGGAGGGGCGTAGGTCTGTTCGGACATGGCGCCACCCTACCCATGAGCGCTGCGCTCCAATACAGCAGTTCCCGGAACGTTCACCGGTGGATGCGGCGCTACCACGCCTCCTGGTAGATCGCGCGCAGCTCGTCGCGGTCGGCCGCGGGTGGGGTGAAGGCGAGGTCGGGGCGCTGGGCGGCGGCCTCGGCGCAGTCGTCGAGGCGCTCCTCGGGGACGCCGAGGCGGCGGATCCCGTCG
>JAOPZG010000071.1 GCA_025964215.1 Conexibacter sp. | reverse complement strand
CCGCCCGGGCGGACACCTTCACCGAGGAGGACGACCGCGTGCTGACCGAGCTGGCCCGCCAGGCCGGCCTGGCCTTCCACAACTCCCAGCTCGACTCGGCGCTGCATACGACGCAGGACGCGCTGCGCAAGCAGGCGGACGAGCTGCGCGAGTCCCGGGCCCGCGTCGTGGCCAGCGGGGACGCCGAACGTCGCCGGGTGGAACGCAACCTGCACGACGGCGCCCAGCAGCACCTGGTGGCGCTGGCCATCAACCTCCGGCTGACCCGCGACATCGTGGCGGAGGATCCCGAGGGGGCGGGCGAGATGCTCGGCCAGCTGGCCGAGGACGTGCAGACGACGATCAAGGAACTGCGGGAGCTCGCCCACGGGATCTACCCGCCGCTGCTGGCCGACAACGGCCTCGGCGACGCGCTGCGCGCCGCCGCCGCGGAGGTCGAGGAGGAGCACGGCGTCCCGGTCGAGGTCGTCACCGTCGGCGACCACGACCTCGACGAGCCCCACCGCGCGCTCGTCGCCGCCGCCCGCGAGGCGCTCACGAACGCGGTCCGCCACAGCGGCAGCGACGAGCCGATCGCGCTCTACGTCGAGGTCGCCGGCGGGCGCACCGAGGTCTTCGTCCGCGACCGCGGCCGGGGCTTCGACCCGGGTCAGGTCCCCGCCGACCGGCGCGGCGTGCGAGAGTCGATCGTGGGCCGGATGGCCCGCCACGGCGGCCGCGCCGCCGTGCACAGCACGCCCGGACAGGGCACGGAAGTGGAGCTGGTGCTGGATGACTGAGAGCCTGCCGACCGTCGTGCTGGTCGACGACCACGCGATCTTCCGGGCCGGCGTGCGCGCCGAGCTCGACGCGCGCGTGACGATCCTCGGCGAGGCGGGCGACGTCGACAGCGCGGTCCGCGAGATCGTCGCCCACACGCCCGACGTCGTCCTGCTCGACGTCCACCTGCCGGGCGGCGGCGGCGTCGAGATCCTGCGCCGCCTCGCGACCGAGGCGCCGGACGCGAAGTGCCTCGCGCTCTCGGTCTCCGACGACCCCGAGGACGTCATCGCGGTCATCCGCGCCGGCGCGCGCGGGTACGTGACGAAGACGATCTCGCCGGACGAGCTGGTCGACGCGATCCGCCGCGTGCAGGAGGGCGACGCGGTCTTCTCGCCGCGGCTCGCGGGCTTCGTGCTCGACGCGTTCGCGAATGGACCGGTGAGCACGGCCCCCGCCGCCGGGGCGCCGGACGCCGAGCTCGACCAGCTCACGCCCCGCGAGCGCGAGGTGCTGCGCCACATCGCCCGCGGCTACCTCTACAAGGAGATCGCGCGCGGCTCGGGATCTCGGTCAAGACCGTCGAGGCGCACGTCAGCGCGGTGCTGCGCAAGCTCCAGCTCTCCACGCGCCACGAGCTCAGCCGCTGGGCGGTCGAGCGACGCCTGGTCGATTGAACGTCTAGGTTCTGCTGCCGATGCCCCGGACCTACCTGCTCACCGGCTTCCCCGGCTTCCTCGCGGGCCGGCTCGTCCCGCGCCTGCTGGCCGACGACGACGAGGCGCGGATCGTCGTGCTCGTCGAGCCGCGCATGGTCGAGCGCGCCCGCACGCTCGCGCCCGACGGCGTCGACGTCCAGCCGGGCGACATCACCGACCCGCGCCTCGGCCTGGACGACCGCACCTACGCGCGGCTCGCCGCCGAGACCGTCCGCGTCTTCCACCTCGCCGCGGTCTACGACCTCGCCGTCGGCGCCGAGCTGGCCGAGCGCGTCAACGTCCAGGGCACGCAGCACATCCTCGACTTCTGCGCCGCGGCGCCGCAGCTCGAGCGCCACCACTACATCTCGACCGCCTACGTCGCCGGCCAGCGCTCGGGCCTCGTGCTCGAGGAGGACCTCGCCGAGGGCCAGGCCTTCAAGAACTTCTACGAGTCCACCAAGTTCGCCGCCGAGGTGCTCGTGCGGGCGACGATGGACACGATCCCCACGACGATCTACCGGCCCGCGATCGTCGTCGGCGACTCGCAGACCGGCGAGACCCAGAAGTTCGACGGCCCGTACTACCTGCTGCGCTCGATGGCGGGCCCGCTCGGCGCGCTGCTCCAGATCGGCCGCGGCGACGCGTCGTTCAACGTCGTGCCGGTCGACTTCGTCGTCTCGGCGATCGCCGCCGGCGCGCGCGACCCCGAGGCCGCCGGCCACACGCTGCACCTCGTCGACCCGGACCCCGTCTCCTCGCACGAGCTCGCGCGCCTGCTCGCCGTCGCCTACACGGGCCACGAGCCGAAGCTCCCGCTGCCGCCCGGCGTCGTGGACCGCTCGCTCAAGTTCGCCGCCGTGCGCAAGGCCTTCGGCGGCACGCCGCGCCAGTCGATCGTCTACCTCAACCACCCCGTGAGCTTCGACACCGCGCAGGCCAGCGCCGTGCTCGGGCGCAACGGGCTGCGCTGCCCGCCGTTCGGCGAGTACGTCGACGCGATGGTGCGCTTCTACAAGGCGCACGAGGACGACGACGCGTACCGCCCCGCACACGAGCGCTGAGCGCTACGGCAGCTTCAGCGCGTCGACCATCAGCTCGAGGTAGCGGTCGGTCAGCACGACGGGCGAGACCTGGCCGGCGGCGACGACCGAGCCCGCCGCGCACATGAAGGCGGGCATGTCGTCGACCCCGAAGTCCGGCCGCAAACGGCCCTCGGCGTGGGCCCGGTCGATGATCTCGCCGACCACCGCCGACAGGATCAGGCGCTCGGCCTCGGCCGCCTCCAGCGCCTCGCCGTCCTCGGGCCACATCAGGCGCTGGCGCAGCGCGGCGTCGCCGGCCATCGCCTCGAAGCTCTCGCGCAGCAGGCCCTCGAAGGCGGTCCAGCCGTCGGGCTCCTGGGCCCAGCGCCGCGCGACCTCGGCGTGGTGGCGGAACTTCGCCGCCATCAGCTCGCCGTGCAGCGCGGCCTTCGTCGGGAAGTGGCGGTAGACGGTCCCGACCCCGACCTGCGCGCGGCGCGCCACGTCGTCCATCTGCGTCGCGTGCCCGCACTCGGCGAACAAGTCGCGCGCCGCGGCGACGATCCGCTCGCGGTTGCGGACGGCGTCCGCCCGCTGGGGCTTGGGCTCGGTGGAGCTCACGTGTCGCACTGTAGCGAGATGACTTGACAAACGGAACCGGTTCTCCGTATGGTCTTCGTCGAAGCGGAACCACCTCTCCATTTCCCCTCGACACGACCCGGAGGTCCAAACCTCGTGTCTCCCTCCTCCCCTCCCCGCAGCAACGCCAAGTGGCTGGCGCTCGCGCTCCTCGCCACCGCCCAGTTCGTCGTCGTCCTCGATGCCTCGATCGTCAACGTCGCGCTGCCGTCGATCGGCAAGGACCTCGACTTCGCCCCGGACGACCTGTCCTGGGTCGTCAACTCTTACACCTTGGTCTTCGGCGGCTTCCTGCTGCTCGGCGGCCGCCTGGCCGACCTGCTCGGCCGGCGGCGGATGTTCATCGCGGGCCTGATCCTGTTCTCGGTCGCCTCGCTCGCCGGCGGCCTCGCCCAGAGCGAGATGTGGCTGATCATCGCCCGCGCCGTCCAGGGCCTCGGCGCCGCGCTCGTCTCCCCCGCCGCGCTCTCGATCGTCACCACCACCTTCGCCGAGGGCTCCGAGCGCAACACCGCGCTCGGCGTCTGGGGCGCGGTCGCCGGCTCCGGCGGCGCGGCCGGCGTCCTGCTCGGCGGCATGCTGACCGAGTGGGCCGGCTGGGAGTGGGTGCTGTTCGTCAACGTGCCGATCGGCCTCGCCGCCGCGCTGCTCGCGCCGCGCCTGCTGGGCGAGAGCCGCGACACCGACAGCGTCCGGCACTTCGACGCGGGAGGCGCGGTCACCGTGACCGCCGGGCTGGCGCTCGGCGTCTACACGCTGGTCGACGCCAACAACGCGGGCTGGACCTCGACGCAGACGCTCGGCCTCGGCGCGGTCTCGCTCGCGCTGCTCGCCGCCTTCACGGCGATCGAGCGCCGCTCGCCCTCGCCGCTGGTGCCGTTCTCGATCTTCCGGCTGCGCAGCCTGCGCGGCTCGGACATCGTCGGGCTGCTGATCGGCATGTCGCTGTTCTCGATGTTCTTCTTCATCTCGCTCTACCTCCAGCAGGTGCTGCACTACAGCGCGCTGAAGGCGGGCTTCGCGTACCTGCCGCTGGCGCTGTCGATCATCGTCTCGGCGGGCGTCGCCTCGCAGCTGGTCACGAAGGTCGGCTTCAAGCCGACGCTGATCGCCGGGCTGCTGTTCATCGCCGCGGGCCTGCTGTGGTTCTCGCGGGTCTCGCCGGGCGGCAGCTACCTCGGCGACGTGCTCTTCCCCTCGCTGCTGGCCGCGATCGGCCTCGGGCTCTCGTTCGTCTCGGTGACGATCGGGGCGGTGACGGGCACCAAGCCGCAGGAGGCGGGCCTGGCCTCGGGGCTGATCAACACCGCCCAGCAGGTCGGCGGCGCGCTCGGCCTGGCGATCCTCTCCGCGATCGCCACGAGCCGGACCGACGGCTTCGGCGGCGGCCTGCGGCCGAGCGCGAACGCGCTGACCGAGGGCTTCCAGACCGCGTTCCTGGTCGGCGCGTGCTTCGCGCTCACCGGCGCGCTGCTGGCGGCGGTCCTGATCTCCTCGCGCGACAGCCGCGAGCAGGTCGAGGCCGCGCGCGGCGGCGAGCCCACGCCCTTGCCGCACCCGGCCTAGCCGGAGGCGACACCAAGCTGCGTGACCTCTCTGCCGAGTGGGTCACGCCTTGACGGGGGCGGCGCGTGGTGGCGCCGCCCTCGTCGTCCTGCTTCCCACGTCGCGCGCCGCCGCCCGGGCGAGCCGGTGGCACGGCCGCTCGGCGGCGCGGTGGAAGAGCTCGGCCGCCAGCAGCGAGCTCGGGATCGCCAGCGCCGCCAGGACCGCGAACGGCGGCGCGTGCAGCCCGAAGGCGAACGCCAGCACGATCGGGTGGTGGACGAGGTAGAGGCTGAACGAGCGCGAGCCGAGCCACTGCACCGGCCGCCGCTCGAGCCGCCGCGCGACCGAGGCGTACACCAACGGGCAGAGCACGGCGAGGCCGGCGCCGGCGACGACGAGCGCTCCGCCCGGGCCCTCGCCGCGCACCGCCTCCGGCAGCCAGAGGTCGGCGCTCAGCAGGCAGAGCACGAGCCCGACGGCGACCGGCGCCCCGCGGCCGGCGAGCCGCGCGCGCCAGGCTCGGACCTCCGGCTCGTGGAGCGCGAGCACGACCCCGACGAGGAACGGCGGCCCGAACATCAGCGCGGCGTGGCCGTGCGCAGCGTCGACGGTCAGCAGGACCGCGGCGAGGAGCGGGACGGCCAGCCGCCGCAGCAGCCCCTCGACGCGCAGCAGGAACGGCAGCGCGAGCGAGAAGAGCACCTCCCAGCGCAGCGACCAGAGCACGCCGTTGAGCGTCCCCTCGCCGGCCCCGACGTGGTCGGGCAGCACGAGGGCCATGTCGCGCGCCACCTGGCTCAGGCCGACCGGGTGCGCGTAGCCGTCGAGCCAGAAGCTGACGCCCGCGCCGCCGGCGCCCGCGGCCCGCGGGACGAGCAGCAGCAGCGCGGCCGCCGGGATCAGCGAGAGCCACGCCGGCAGGTAGAGGCGGACCGCCCGCGCCGAGAGGAACGCCCGCAGCGCGGTCGGCTGGGCCCGCAGCGCGCGCGTGAGCACGAAGCCGCTGAGGACGAAGAAGACGATGACGAGCTCCGGGCCCGCCCACACGACGGCCAGCGGCGTGCGCATGAACCAGTGGGCGAGGCCGCCGGGATCGCCGCCGAGGGCGAGCGTGGCGCTCAGCGGCGCGACCGACGCCTCGACGACGTGCGAGAGCAGCACGACGAGCGCCGCGACGCCGCGCAGCCCGTCCAGTGCCGGCAGTCGCTCGCGCGCTGGCACGCTCATCTCCTCCCCCTTGTCGGTTGCGCGGGGGCGTTCCTGGACCCGCGGGTCCGCTCAGGTGATCGGCTCGCGCGGGCGCCAGCCGTCGCGGGCGCGGTCGAAGGCGTCCCAGTCGATCGGCGTCGGCGGGTCATCGTCGGGCGGATGG
>JAOPZG010000069.1 GCA_025964215.1 Conexibacter sp. | reverse complement strand
GAGCGCAACGCTCCGGGCCCGGCCGGCCGCGCCGCTCCCGCCAACGCCATCGTGATCGAGGGCGCCACCAAGCGCTACGGCCCGACGCTCGCGCTCGACGCCGTGTCGATGGTCGTGCCGGCCGGCGAGGCGCGCGCGCTGGTGGGCCGCAATGGCGCGGGCAAGTCCACGTTGGTGTCCTTGCTCACCGGCGTCGAGCGCGCCGACGGCGGCCGGGTCGCGATCGACGGCGACGTCGCCTGCGTCTACCAGCGCTCGCGCCTGGTCCCGGCGATGACCGCCGCCGAGAACGTGCTGCTGACCCAGTACCCGCGCCGGGCGGGCGGCATGGTCGACTGGCCCACGCTGCGCGCCATCGCCGGCGAGCGCCTCGCCGCGTGGGGCCTGGGCGCCGAGGCCGACACGCCGGTCGAGCGGCTCGACCCGGTCGCGCAGAAGGTCGTCGAGATCTGCCGGGCGCTGGCCCAGGAGCCGTCGGTGCTGCTGCTCGACGAGCCGACCGCCGGCCTGGACAAGCGCGACGCCGAGCGGCTCTTCGCGGTCGTCGAGGCGCTCAAGCGCGAGCACGTGACGTTGGTGTACGTGTCGCACCACCTCGACGAGGTCTACCGCCTCTGCGACTCGGCCACCGTCCTGCGCGACGGTCGCCACGTGGTCACCGCGCCGCTGACCGAGCTGCCGCTGCGCGGCCTGGTCGCCGCGATGGTGGGAGAGGACGCCGAGTCCGGCGTGGCGGCGCACGCCGGCGCCGGCGCCGACCCTAGGCCGAGCACGCGCCGCGTGCGCGGCGGGGCGACCACTCCCGGCGCCGGCGTCCTCCTGGACGCCCAAGGCCTCCATGTCGGCAGCCGCGTCCACGGCGTCGACCTCGCGGTCGCCGCCGGCGAGTGCGTCGGCCTGGCCGGGATCGACGGTTCCGGCAAGGCCGAGGTCGGAGCGGTCCTCGGCGGCCTGCTCGCGCCCACCGCCGGAACCGTGCTCCTGGCCGGCCAGGCGATGGCGCTCGGCGACGTCCGCGCCGCGCTGCGCGCCGGCGTCGGCTACGTGCCCGAGGACCGCCACGCGCGCGGCATGGTGCCCCTGCTCTCGGTGGCCGAAAACGCGACGATGACGTCGGCGCGCGGCCTGGTCCGCCGCGGCATCCTCCGCGACGGCGACCGCGTCGACGCCTACGAGCGGCTGGCCGAGGAGTGGGAGATCATCGCCTCCTCGCCGCAGCAGCCGATCGGCGAGCTCAGCGGCGGCAACCAGCAGAAGTGCGTGATGGCCCGCGCGCTCGCCACCGATCCGCGCGTCCTGATCCTGCAGAACCCGACGGCCGGCGTCGACGTCGCAGCCAAGGCCTCCATCATGACCTCGCTCGAAGAGCGGCTGGAGCGCGGATCGGGCGTGCTCGTCGTCTCGGAGGACCCCGACGACTTCGCGCTGTGCGCGCGGATCCTCGTGATCGTCAAAGGCCGCATCACCGCGCGGCTGGACAGCAACTGGACCGAGGGCGACCTCGTGTCCGCGATGCAAGGAGCAGAGCAGTGAGCGATTCGTCGGCCTCCGGCGCCGCGACCGTGGCCCCGCCGCCCGCCACCCAGCGTGAACGTCCGCGGAAGACCGTCCTCCAGGTGCTCAGGCTCAGCGCGCTGCGCCGCCTCGCGCTGCTGCCGGTCATCGTCCTGGCGCTGATCATCGGCAGCCAGCTCAACGACGCCTTCCTGACGACGGACAACATCCTGACCAACGTCCTGGGCGCCTCGGCCGTGCTGGCCGTCGTGGTCGTCGCCGAGTCGCTGATCATCATCGGCGGCCACTTCGACCTGTCGCTGCAGTCGCTGGTCGGCTTCGCGCCGATGCTGTCTGCCTGGCTCGTCGTCCCGAAGGACGCCGGCGGCGCCGGCTTGCACCTCAGCCCGTTCCTCGGCCTCGTCGTGCTGTTCGCCGTCGGCGCGGCGATCGGGCTGATCAACGGCTTCCTGGTCGCCCGACTCAAGTTGAACGCCTTCATCGTCACGCTGGCGATGCTGATCCTGCTGCAGGGGCTGACGCTCGGCGTGTCCGGCGGCCAGACGCTGACGAGCCTGCCCGACGCCTACGCCTACCTGGGCAACGCCATGTGGTTGGGTGTGCCCGCCGAGGTCTGGGTCGCCGCGCTCGTGTTCCTCGCCGCCGGGCTGTTCATGCGCTACCACGTGGTCGGCCGCGAGATCTACGCCATGGGCGGCAACGAGGAGGCCGCGCGCGCGGCCGGGATCAAGACCACCCGCGTGACCTGGGGCCTGTTCGTCGTCGGCGGCATGCTCGCGGCGCTGGCCGGCCTCATGCTCACCTCGCGGATCGCGTCGGTGACCGCCAACCAGGGCCAGGACCTGATCTTCACCGTCTTCGCGGCCGCGGTGATCGGCGGGATCGACCTCGACGGCGGCCGCGGCTCGATGGCCGGCGCGGCGACCGGCGTCGTCCTGCTCGGCGTCATCCAGAACATCCTCGTCGTCGCGGAGGTCCCCTCGTTCTGGGTCAGCGCGATCTACGGCGGGATCATCCTGGTGTCCTTGATGCTCGGCGCGCTGGCCGGGTCGCCGACCCTCGGCAAGCTGGCCGCGCGACTGCGCACGGCGAGGCCCGCGACGGCGCCCGCGCGGACGGAGGCGGGCGCGTGACCCGCGACGGCGCACGCGCCGACATCGTCATCGTCGGCGCCGGCCCGTCCGGCGCCGTGGCGGCCAAGCGGTTCCTGGAGGCGGGCCTGTCGGTCGTCTGCCTGGAACAGGGGGACTGGCCCGATTACACACGCGCGCGGGCCGGCTTCCCGGACTTCGAGCTGGTCGCGCGCAAGGACTTCAACTGGGACCCGAACGCGCGCGTGCGGCCCGGGGACTACCCGATCGACGACCGCGCGTCAGACGTCACCGCGCTGATGTTCAACGGCGTCGGCGGCAGCGCGGTGATGTACGCCGCGCACTGGGAGCGGTTCCTGCCATCGGACTTCCGCGTGCGCACGCTCGACGGCGTCGGCGACGACTGGCCGATCACCTACGAGGAGCTGGAGCCCTACTACGTCGAGGTCGAGAAGCAGTTCGCCGTCTCCGGCCTGGACGGGAATCCGGCCCTGCCGCCGGGCGAGGGCCCGCCGCTGCCGCCCGTGCCGCTCAACCAGGTCGGCCGGCTCGGCGCCAAGGCGCTCAACGAGCTGGGCTGGCACTGGTGGCCGGGCGCCAACGCGATCGCCACGCGCGACTACGGGCGCCTGCACGCGTGCGTCCAGCGCGCGGCGTGCCCGTTCGGCTGCCCGACCGGCGCCAAGGCGTCACCGGACCGCACGCACTGGCCCGACCTCGTGGCGGCCGGCGCGCGGCTCGTCGTCCGCGCCGCGGTCACCCGGATCACCACGCGCGCCGACGGCCTGGCCGACGGCGTCTGCTGGGTCGACGCCGACGGCGAGGAGCACTTCCAGCCGGCAGGCGCCGTCGTCGTCTGCGCCAACGGGATCGGCACGCCGCGGCTGCTGCTGCAGTCGGACCTGGCCAACTCCTCCGGGTTGGTCGGCCGCCGCCTCATGATGCATCCGTTCGGCAACGCGATCGGCGTCTTCGACGAGGACCTGGAGAGCTGGCGCGGCCCGCTGGGCCAGTACCTGCACTCGCTGCAGTTCTACGAGACCGACACCGCGCGCGGCTTCGTCCGCGGCGCGAAGTGGAACCTCCTGCCCAGCGGGGCGCCGTTGTCGATGATGTTGCCCGGGCTCTGGGGTGACGACGTCGCATGGGGCCCGGAGTTCCACCGGCAGCTCCGCGCCCGGCTCGGCCACTCGGTGGTCTGGACGGTCATCTGCGAGGACCTGCCGGACCCCGACAACCGCGTGGTGCTCGACGACGACGGCCACGGCGTCCGCCTCGAGTACCGCACCTCGGAGAACTCGCGGCGGATGCTCGACTTCCACCTCGCGCGCCTCGACGAGGTGCTCACCGCGATGGGCGCGGTGGAGCGGCGGCTGAGCGGCGGCATCCGCGAGTCCGGCTGGCACATCATGGGCACCGCGCGCATGGGCGACGACCCGGAGACGTCGGTCGTCGACCGCCACGGGCGCGCCCACGACGTCGCCAACCTGTACGTCTTCGACGGCAGCGTCTTCCCGACCAGCTCGGGCATGAACCCCACGGCGACCATCGCGGCCAACGCGCTGCGCTGCGCCGACGCGCTCGTCGCCGCCCGGCGCGAGCAGCCGGTGGCGGCATGAGCGACATGGTGGTGATCGACGAGGCGGCCCGCGCGACGCTGGCGAGCCTGGTCGACGTGATGCTGCCGGGTGGCTCCGGCCTGCCCTCGGGCCGTGAGGTCGACGTCGCGGGGCGCCTCCTCGACGACGTGCTGACCGCGCGTCCGGACCTCGCGGAGCCGTTGCGCGCAGTGCTCGGAGCGGTCGGCGGCGATGACCCATCGACGGCGGTGCGCGCCCTGTCGAACGCCGCCGACCGCTCCGCGCACGACGTGCTCGCCCTCGTCGTCGCGGGCGCCTACGTGATGGCCCCGGCTGTCGGCGCCGCCCTGTCCTATCCCGGCCAGGAGCCCAAGCCCGTCAACCCGTTCGACATCAACGACGTGGTCGACGACGGGCTCCTCGACGACGTCATCGAGCGCGGCTCGATCTACCGGCCCACGCCCCAGAACCCCTGAAGCACGAGGACTCCCCACGATCATGAGCAACGTCATCGCCTCCTCCTCCACCAACGTGCGCCGCTATGCCAACCACGTCGACGGCGCGCCGCTGGACGCCTCCGGCTCCGAGCCCATCGCGCGCCATGACCCGGCGTCCGGTCGGCTCGTCGCCCAGTACGCCGACGCCGGCCCCGACGTGGTCGACGCCGCGGTGCTCGCCGCGCGCCGCGCGTTCGACGACGGCCCATGGCCACTGCTGAGCGGCGCTGAGCGCGCACGCCTGCTGCGGCGGTTCGCGACCGTGGTCGACGGCGAACGGGAGCGCCTCGCCGCGCTCGACAGCCAGGAGGTCGGCAAGCCGCTGCGGCTGGCCCGCGGCGACCTCGAGGGCGTGGTGGCGCAGATCGAGTTCGCGGCCTCGCTCGCGCACACCGACCACGGGTCGTCGTGGACCCAGCTCGACACCGGGTTCGTGGCCTACGCCACGCACGAGCCGCTGGGCGTCGCGGCGCTGATCGTCCCGTGGAACTTCCCGGCGCTGATCCTCAGCCAGAAGCTGCCGTATGCCCTGGCCGCCGGCTGCACGGTGGTCGTGAAGCCGTCGGAGCTGACGTCGAGCAGCGCGCTGGAGATCGCCGACCTCGCGCTGGCGGCCGGGATCCCGCCGGGCGTCGTCAACGTCGTCACCGGCTACGGGCCGACGACCGGGCAGGCGCTGATCGAGCACCCCGGGGTCGATGTCGTGTCGTTCACCGGCTCGACCGCGACGGGGCGCGAGGTCGCCGCAGCGGCCGGGCGCGGCCTCAAGCGCGTGGGCCTGGAGCTCGGCGGCAAGGCGGCCAACGTCGTGTTCGCCGACGCCGACCTCGACGCCGCCGCCGACGCGGCGGTCTTCGCCGCCTTCTTCAACCAGGGCGAGTGCTGCGTGTCGGGCTCGCGGCTGCTGATCGACGTGCGCATCGCCGAGGACTTCGTCGCCACGGTCGTCGCGCGCGCCGCGACGCTGGTGACCGGCGCGCCCGACGACGAGGCGACCGACGTCGGCGCGCTCATCCACGAGCGGCACCTCGACAAGGTGCTCGACCACGTCGCGGGCGCGACGGAGGCGGGCGCGCACCTGCTCATCGGCGGTGCGCGCCTGACCGGCGGCGGGCTGGCGGACGGGGCGTTCATGGCGCCGACGATCTTCGGCGGCGTCGACGCGGGCTCGCGGCTGTTCCGCGAGGAGGTCTTCGGGCCCGTGCTCGCCGTCGCCACGTTCGACGGCGCCGATGACGCCATCCGCTTGACCAACGCCACCGACTACGGGCTGTCGAACGCCGTCTGGACCTCCGACGTCGGCACGGCGCTGGCGGTCTCGGAGGGGATGCGCTCCGGGACCGTGTGGATCAACACCAACATCGACGGCTCGCCGGCGCTGGCCTTCGGCGGGATGAAGGCCAGCGGCATCGGCCGCGAGGTCGGCTTCGAGGGGCTGCGGGAGTTCTCCTCGTCCAAGACCGTCCAGCTGCGCCGCGGGGACCGGGCGCTCCCGTTCCCGCGCGCCGCGACCGAGGAGGGGCGCTGACCATGCGGCTGCGAGTCGCCGGCGGGACGATCGTCGGTCCCGAGGGGCGCGTGGAGGCCGACGTCCTGTGTGAGGACGGCGCCATCGCCGCGATCCTCGCGCCGGGCGAGGCGGCGGACGCCGACGAGCAGGTCGACGCGCGCGGACTGCTGGTCTTCCCGGGCTTCATCGACCCGCACGTCCACGGCCGCGACCCGGGCATCACCGACAAGGAGGACTTCTCGGGCGCGACCGCCGGCGCGCTGGCCGGCGGCCTGACGACGATCTTCGACATGCCCAACGCGGCGCCGCCGGTGACCGACGCCGCCGTCTTCGCCGACCGCGCCGCGCACCACGAGGCGGTCGCCCACGTCGACTTCGGGCTGTGGGGCCAGGCGCTCGGGCGCGAGAACCTCGCCGACCTGGCCGGGATGGTCGAGGCCGGCGCCGTCGGCATCAAGCTGTTCTGGGGCTACGCGCTGGACCGCGCCTCGGGCCGGCTGCTCTACACGGCGGCCGATGCGGTCGCGGACGCCGACATCGTCCAGCCGCCGGACGTCGGCGGCGTCTTCGAGATCATCGAGGCGGTCGGCGCGGCCGGCGGCCTCTTCTCCGCGCACTGCGAGGAGAACGGCGTGGTGCAGGCCGCGACGGCCGCGCTCCCCAACGGCGTGCAGGAC
>JAOPZG010000034.1 GCA_025964215.1 Conexibacter sp. | reverse complement strand
TGGGCGAAGCTCGCGGGCGCCGGCAGGCCGCCGTCGCCGCGGGCGGGCGTGAAGTCGGCGGCGACGCTCCAGTCGCCGCCGGCGCTCGCCGGCGGGGCGTCGTCCTGCGCGATCCGGCGCAGGCCGGCGGCGAGGTCGCCGCGATCCTCCTCGGGCTGGGCGGCCGCGCCGAGCACGGGCGAGATGTAGCCGACCCAGTGCTGGCCGGCGGGCGCGGGACGCGTGTGCTCGAGCGTCTCGTCGAGGCTCGGCTTGCGCGTGAGCGTCGCGGTCGACGCGTCGAAGCCGGACGGGAGCTGCGCGGTCGCTGTCGCGGGGGCCTTGGCGCTCTCGGGAACCAGGAAGGCCGCGAAGAGCTGGACGCCGCCGTTGTCGCCGAGGCCCTCGGCGAAGCCGGCCTGGTGCGGATCGGCGTCGCAGCCGCCGTCGCCGTTGGCGGGGACCGCGAGGCGCGCGGCGGACGCCGGCGCGTCGCCGGCGCTCGTGAGATCGACGTCGTCGTCGAGGCAGAGCGTGGCGCCGACGTGCACGACGTCGCCGACGACGTCCTGCTGGACGGCGCGCTCGTCGCGCACCGAGTAGCCGTTGAGGCCGGCGCAGCCCGTGAGGCCGGCGGCGGCCAGCGCGACGGCGAGCGCCGCGCGGATCTTCCCTGACATCGAACCCCTGCTTTCGTACCCCGAGCGCCGCGGACGTCCGTGCCGCGGCGGTTCCTTGCCCGCTCGACACGATGCGGCACGGACCGCGTTCTCTCCATCGTCCATTCGTCCGGACACGCTCGAGCCCCTCAAGGCCCGAGACGTGGACGTTCGGTGGACACTCGCCGCGCGGGGGCCGGTCGCTAGCATGCCGCGGCCTATGAGCCCCGCCCCCGCCACCGCGGAGGAGATCCGCGACGTCAACACCCGCTACCACGACGGCGCCGCGGCCGACTACGACGCCAAGTGGGGGATCGACTTCGGCGAGATCGGCCGGACGCAGGTGCTGGGCAAGCTCCGCAAGGCGCTGGGCGGCCACCTGCGCTCCTTCGATCGCAGCCTCGAGCTCGGCGCAGGCACGGGCTACTTCTCGCTGAACCTGCTGCAGGCGGGCGTCATCACCGAGGCGACCTGCACCGACATCTCCCAGGGGATGGTCGACGCGCTGGAGCGCAACGCGACCGCGCTCGGGCTCGACATCGAGGCGCGCGTCGCCGACGCCGAGGCCCTCCCCTTCGCGGACGGCAGCTTCGACCTCGTCCTCGGCCACGCCGTCCTGCACCACCTGCCCGACCTCGACCAGGCGTGGCGGGAGATCCATCGCGTGCTGGCACCCGGGGGCGTCGCGGTCTTCGCCGGCGAGCCCTCGCACTACGGCGACCGCATCGCGAACGTCCCCAAGCGCGCGGCCAACCGGATGGCCCCGGCGTGGCGGCGCGCGATGCGCGCGCGACCGGCCTCTGAGGGCAACATGGACGGCGGCGCCGAGAACCACCAGCTCGAGTCGATGGTCGACGTCCACGCCTTCACGCCCGAGCAGCTCGCCTCCGGCGCGCGCGCCGCGGCGTTCGCCGACGTCCGTGTGCGCGGCGAGGAGCTGCTGGCGAACTGGTTCGGCTGGGCCAACCGCGCGCTCGAGGCGACCGCGGACCCGGAGACCGTGCCGTGGGCGTGGAAGATGTACGCCTTCCGCGGCTACGTCGGCCTCCAGCACGTCGACCGCGTGCTGCTCGAGCCGCGCCTGCCGCCGGCCGTGTTCTACAACTTGATGATCACGGCGCAGAAGTAGGGCGGCTCGCCGCCACGACCATGCCCATGTCCTCGTCGCCGTGCCCGGCGTCGGCGGCCTCGGCGTAGCGGTCGCGGGTTCCGGCGACGAGGCCGAGGTCGAGCGCGTGGCGATCGGCCGCCTCGAGGATCAGCTCCGCGTCCTTCAGCGCGTGCTTGAGCGGGAAGGCGACGGGCAGCTCGCCGGCGATCATCCCCGGGCCCTTGAGGTGCGCGTAGCCGATGTCGAGCACGCCGCCCTCGATCGCGTCGAGGAAGAGCTGCGGGTCGAGGTCGACGCCCTCGGCGAACGCGATCGTCTGCGCGACGGCGTCGGTCACCGTCAGCACCCAGTGGTTCATCACCAGCTTGAAGCGCGTGCCGGCGCCGGGCTCGTCGCCCAACACCATGGTCTTGCTCCCGACCGCGTCGAAGAGCGGCGCGAGCAGCTCCAGCGCGGCGGGCTCGCCGGCAGCCAGGACGACCAGCTCGCCGGCCTCCGCCGGCCCCTTCGTGCCGAGCACCGGCGCGTCGACGTAGCGCAGGCCGTGCTCCTCGGCGAGCGCGACGAGGCCCTCGGTGCCGGAGATCCCGACCGTCGAGGCCTGCCACCACGGAGTGCCGTCGGGCACGGCGGGCGCGGCCTCGGCCATGACGTCCTCGACGGCCTCGCCGTCGGTCAGCATCGTGACGATCACCTCGGCGCCGGCGGCGGCCGCCGCGGGGTCCTCCGCGACCGAGATCCCGTGCTCGGCGAGCGGCCGCGCCTTCTCCGGCGAGCGGTTCCACGCCGTCACGGCGTGGCCCGCCTCCGCGAGGTGGCGCGCCATCGGCGCGCCCATGATGCCCGTGCCCAGGAACGTGATCCTCATGACCCCGCGGCTACCCGTCGCGCGCCGCGCCGTACCGCGCCTTCGCCACCTCGCGCTCCTGCGCGTGGTCGACGATCGGCGCCGGGTAGTCGGTCCCGATCACGCAGCCGGCGGCATCCTGCTCCTCGGCGCTCATCGTCCACGGCTCGGCGAGCCGCTTGTCCGGGACGTTCGCCAGCTCGGGGACCCACGTGCGCACGTAGCGCCCGTCGGGGTCGAACTTGCGCTGCTGGGTCATCGGGTTGAAGAGGCGCCGGAAGTAGGGCGCGGGGTCGGCGCCGGTCGAGGCGATCCACTGCCAGTTGCCGTTGTTCTGCGCGGGCTCGCCGTCGAGCAGCAGCCGCGCGAAGTGGCGCTCGCCCTCGCGCCAGTCCAGGTGCAGGTCCTTGGTCAGGAAGGAGCCGACGACCAGCCGCGCGCGGTTGTGCATCCAGCCCGTCCGCGCGAGCTGGCGCATGCCGGCGTCGACCAGCGGATAGCCGGTCCGGCCCGCCTTCCACGCGGCCAGCGCGTCGTCGTCGTCGGCCCAGCGCAGGCCGCCGTCGCGGTAGCGCTCCTGGAACTCCTGCGTGACGTTCTTCGGGAACAGCAGCAGCTGGTGGGCGTAGAAGTCGCGCCACGCGAGCTGGCGGGTGAAGGCCGCCGCGCCCGCGCCGCCGCGGCGCTGCGCGCGCTCCTCGCACTCGCGCGCCGAGAGGCAGCCCCAGCGCAGGTAGGGCGAGAGGACGGACGTGCCGGGGTCCGAGAGCGCGTCGTGGGCGTCGGCGTAGCCGGCCAGGCCGGACTCCAGCCAGCGGTCGAGCGCCGCGCGCGCGGCGGGCTCGCCGGGCTCGGCGATCGGGGACGGCACGCTGTCGTCGTCGATCTCCAGCTCGGCGGCCGACGGCAGCCGCCCCTTGCGCAGCCCCGGCGGCAGCGGCGGGAGATCCGGCGGCGGGCGGTGGACCGGGCG